>NZ_JAKJSN010000016.1:0-123920 GCF_050337005.1 Photobacterium japonica
GACATAAAATCATCTATAACTCAAACGATTTAACTATAAATGGGTTAATTTCATATTTTTTTGAAAAAAAAGGTAATTAACACAAGTAAAAACAGTAGGTAGCAATGCCTCTATTGATAACTAAATTTATATTTAGTGTCATCATTTCTCACTCCAAACATAACCTTAACTTATTTCACACTTTACAAATACATGTTTTATTTTCTAATACTAACGACTTCAACTGCCCACTTATCGAAAAATCAATCCTCACAGCCATTCGCCCTCATCACGGATCTCCTCTCCACTTTTACTCGCTCCTTTCTTAAAAACCGACACTTGCACAATCGCGCATGTGAGTATATGATCTGGCCTCTTTTCCATAGTCAGAGATTAAAATTTTGGATGCTACATTAGCGATTGCATTGAATGAGTTCTTTTATGTCGCCAAAGGCTTGGTGGTTATCATTGCCATTGTGTCGGTGTTAACCGGCTTGATGCGTGAATATATCCCCCAAGACAAACTGCAAGCGACGTTAACCAAACACGATAAGTGGGGAACATTACTCGGTGCATTATTTGGGATGCTCACGCCGTTCTGCAGTGCGGCGGTGGTGCCTGTCACGATGGCGATGGCTTCAATGGGCGCGTCACTCGGGACAGTAATGAGCTTCATCATTTCAGCGCCGTTGTGTAACTTTATTGTCTTAGCCATGATTTATGCGGCGTTCGGTTTGAAAATCACCGTTGTGTACTTCTTGATCACCTTCACAGCGGCGGTACTGGGCGGTTTCTTGATTGCAAAATCACCATGGCGCAATGAAATAAAACGTGGTGATGAATTAGAAGACACGAAAACAACCGGTTGCAGCAGCAATACAGTGAAAACATGTGGCGGCACGCCGACTTCACGCTCAAGAATGCGCAATGCGATGGCTGGCGCATGGTCGCTGTTCAAACGCATC
The DNA here is from genome assembly GCF_050337005.1 of Photobacterium japonica. Taxonomy (NCBI): domain Bacteria; kingdom Pseudomonadati; phylum Pseudomonadota; class Gammaproteobacteria; order Vibrionales; family Vibrionaceae; genus Photobacterium; species Photobacterium japonica. Next base: position 945 of record NZ_JAKJSN010000016.1, read on the forward strand.
ATCCCGTACGTATTGCTTGGTGCAGCGATTAGTGGATTCTCAGCGGCCTACCTGCCTGCGGACTTGGTTGAGAAATATGTCGGCGGTGACGGTATGCAATCTATCGTGGTGGCGTCACTGATTGGTATCCCACTTTACCTGCGCATTGAAATGGCCATTCCGTTACTTAATGTATTGATTGCAAAAGGAATGGGGTTAGGTGCAGCACTGGCACTGATTATTGGTGGTACGGGTGCAAGTTTACCTGAAATTGCGCTAGTATCAGCCGTGCTGAAAAGAAAGGCCGTCATTGCCTTTGTGGGCATCGTGCTAACCACCGCGATTATTGGCGGGGCTATCTTCCAATACGTGATATAAATGCATCGCGCCACCACAATGCGTGGCGCGATAATTCAATGAAAAGGGCATAACCATGATGGATGAGAAGTATATTGATGCACTTAAAGCGCTGTCTGAGCCAAACAGACTGCGTTTATTTTGGTTATTCCTTCACGTGGATGAATGTATCGCGGTAGCCGAAGCGATGGATATTATCGGTGATACGCAATACAACACCTCCCGAAACCTCAAAATGCTTTATAAAGCGGGATTGCTGAACCACCAAAAGAAAGGCAAGTGGGTGTTTTACACCTTGAAAGAGCAGGCAGCTCCGCACTGTCGCGCATTGGTGGACTCGGTACGATTTTTACCCGAAGACGATTTTCAAGAAGTGACCAAGCGGTGCATGCTGCGCCTTTCACTTCGCGTGAACGGTGAATGTGTGGTTGGTGCGGATACCGAAATATGGCAAGCCAAACTCAATGAATAACGATAGTAACCAATAACGGTAGCAATGAAGACATTAACCCAAGCAGAGCTGGATAACATCCTCGAACAACACCGATTATGGTTGGTAAATACAGGCGGTGAACGTGCCGTTTTCAGCCATACCGATCTCTCGAATCTTGATCTGCAAGGCGCGGTGCTTTGCCGGGCGAACTTCATTCGGGCAAATTGCCGAGGTAGCAATTTCTCTGGCGCGAACTTGAGCGACGCCGATATGACGTTTGCCAATTTGAGCCATGCTAATCTGACTGGAACGATGTTCCACGATGCCGATTTGCGCAATGCCAATCTAAGTCACGCGCAAATGAACAATGTCGATTTCACGCGCGCTGATCTGTACCACACGAACTTTCGTCACACCCGCTTCAGTGACGGTTCATTTGAAAAGCCAACATTGGCTGGCACAATCATTACGTTACGCGATCCAAATCAGCCACGCTGCCAAACCGCGTAATCGTAAGTAGAAAGCATCGATAGGTCATATCGATGAACCGTAACAAGAAGGGGCACTCAGCCCCTCCGACACCAACAACCACAGGGCCATAGGGCCACCGCACCTAGCTCCTCACCCTACAACCCCCGCTTTTCCTAGTCCCTCGATACTCGCTAACTCGCCATCCGCTTAAACGGCGCCAATATTTTCATGCCCAGCACATTGATCAACGCACCCGTCACGATCAGGCCGCCGCCCATGTACGTCCAAACAGACGGGATTTCATTAAACACCCACACGCCGAGCAAGGCAGAAAACACAATTTGCACATAGGAATAGGCTGACGCTTTCCCGGCCGCTTGGGTCTGCATCGCTTTGGTCAGGCCGTATTGGCCAATTTGCGTGAAGATGCCGACGAAGATCAGCATGACGGTCAGGAACAGGCTTGGCCAAACGAAGTTATCCCAAATCAGGGTCAATGAAATCGGCAAGGCCACCAACGGGAAATAGAAGATGATGACGGAGCTGTCTTCGGTTTGGCTTAACTTGCGCACAATCACATAAGCAATGGAGCTACCAAATGCCCCGCACAATGCAATCATGATACTAAATAGAGGAAGCTCATTGACGATGTTAGTATGAATATTGGGCTGCACCATCACAAACAAGCCCGCAAGGCAGAACAGAATACAGACAATCGTGGATTTTTGGATCTGCTCTTTCAGGAACAACACGCCAAGTAACGCAGTAAACACCGGATGGACATACTGCAAAATGGTCGCTTCGGCCAAGGGCAAGGTAGTGACGGCATAATACACACACATCAACGACATCGTGCCGACCGCGCCACGTAAAAACAGCAGCGGTTTGTTGGTTCCCCAGACGGAAATGCCCTTTCGCTTCACATCCAAATAACTGATGATCAGCGACACAAAAGCCCTGGCCGCGACAATTTCAAACACGGGAATACCGTAATTACTGACGTACTTAACGCAGGCCGACATGAGGGCGAAGCCAAACGCAGACAGCACCATGAAGCGCACCCCGACAGGGATGTGGGAAAGAGAAAGAGAAGGCATATAGATTTCAATCAAAATGGGGAAGAAGGCATCATATCGCAGTTTGGGATGACCAACCTACGGGTTTGTTATCGTCCACGATAAGATTAATCTCGTGTATCACACGATAACGAGACAAACTTTTTTCAACGAGGGCGCATATTAAAAACCCATGGATAGCCGCGCTACGCGCTGATTTACCCCCTTTAAAGCGGTAAAAAACGCACTTTTAAAATCCTGATTTTTAACGATTTTAATTTCGTGCGCGACGTTGAGCACAGTGGTAACCTTGCCAACACCTTAACAAGGAGCCAGCATGGAAACGAATCATTATACTTATCGTAATCACACCTTCTCTCGTCAAGATTTAAGCGAACTCACGTTTACCGGTTGCACGTTCATTCGTTGTGACTTCCAACGCGCCAACTTGCGCGACACAACTTTCATTAATTGTAAGTTCATTGAACAAGGTGAGGTGGAAGGCTGCCACTTTGACAGTGCCGATCTTCGCGATGCGAGTTTCCAGCAATGCCAACTGGCCATGGCGAATTTCAGTAATGCCAATTGCTACGGCATTGAATTTCGAGAGTGTGATTTAAAAGGGGCGAATTTTTTCCGGACCTCTTTCGCCAACCAAGTCAGCAATCGCATGTACTTTTGTTCGGCGTTCATTACAGGCTGTAACCTCGCGTATGCCAACATGGAGCGCGTCTGTTTAGAAAAATGTGAGCTATTTGAAAACCGTTGGATTGGCACAAACCTGCTGGGGGCATCACTGAAAGAGTCGGATTTAAGCCGAGGTGTGTTCTCTGAAGATGTCTGGGGACAATTTAGCATGCAGGGCGCAAACTTATGCCATGCCGAGCTTGATGGGCTGGATCCACGAAAAGTGGACATGACTGGGGTGAAGATCGCCGCTTGGCAACAAGAACAGTTACTCGAAACGCTCGGTATTGTGATTTACCCAGATTAATGATTATTATGGTCGCTTTATTTTTCCTTCAATGAATAAGTAGCCATTTATGTCTTTTCCACCTTGCCCAAACTGTCAATCTGAATACGTGTACCCTGACCAGAATCACCTTGTATGCCCAGAGTGCGCCCATGAATGGGATCCGAATGCCGTAGAAGAGACCTTCACGGTGAAAGATGCTAACGGCACCGTATTAACCGAAGGCGATAAAGTGACCGTCGCAAAAGATTTGAAAGTGAAAGGCAGTTCACTGGTATTGAAGATTGGCACCAAAGCGGTGATTAAACGTATCGTGGAAGGCAAAGACCATCAACTCGATTGCAAAATGGATGGCGCCGGCGACATGATGGTGACCGCGGCCTTTGTGAAAAAAGCCTAATCTTTTTTCTCAATCCCAACGCATACCGCTTTTGCACTGCGCATAAAAAAACAGGCCCTTGTATACATAAGGGCCTGTTTCTTTTTAATCTTTGCTATCGCTGATTATATCAAGCCAGCGTCTTGTTAATCGCAGCCAGTACCGCAGCAGGATCCGCCGCTTGAGTTATCGGGCGACCAATCACCAAGTAGTCAGAACCGGCTTGTACCGCTTCCACAGGGGTCATCACACGGCGTTGGTCACCGGCTTCGCTGCCCGCAGGGCGAATACCCGGGGTGATCAGTTTGAATGACTGGCCTAGCTCGCCTTTTAGCAGGCTCGCTTCTTGTGCAGAACACACGACGCCATCAAGGCCGCTGTTTTGCGTCAAGCGCGCCAAGTTCAATACGTGCTCTTGTGGCTCGCACTGAATACCGATACCACGCAAGTCAGACGCTTCCATGCTGGTTAGCACGGTCACACCAATCAGTAACGGACGATCGTTGCCGTACGGCTCAAGAATTTCACGCGATGCAGCCATCATGCGTTCACCGCCTGATGCATGCACGTTCACCATCCACACGCCTAACTCCGCGGCAGCACGCACAGCGTGAGAACAGGTGTTAGGGATATCGTGAAATTTCAAATCAAGGAAGACAGAGTGGCCGCGGTTTTGCAGCTGACGCACAAAGTCAGGGCCAAAATACGTGAACATCTCTTTGCCCACTTTCAATCGGCAGCTACCCGGCTCAATGCGGTCAACGAAGGCCAAGGCCTCTTCCTGGCTTGGGTAATCAAGAGCAACAATCACTTTTGGGTCTAACATGGCATCTCCTGCTAAGTTATAGGTCAATCAAGCCCGGTATGCTGGGCGCGGTCGGGATTGTACAGTAAAAGATGAATTATGCGAACAATTATTGCTTTGCTGCACCTAAGCGTCAAAAACAACAGTTATCTATCAATGCCAATCGTTTGTTAGCCGCACATAACTCAACAACCCATCAATACTTACTGCTCCCGGCGATGATCACGCCGCACATTAGGCCGATGACACATAGCAAAAAGCCTATTCAAACGAATAGGCTTTTAGGGTCTTCATATCATGATGCATGCCGTTATGACCAACTGAGACAGGTGCTTACTCTTACTCACCGTCAAGACCGCGGATCGGCTTAATGGTGCCCCACCCTTTACAGGATGGGCATTGCCAGTACAGCGAATGCGTGGCAAACCCACACTGGCGACAACGGTAATGCGGCTTAATTTTCAATTGCTCGCCAACCATACCACGCAAGGTCATCAGGCTTTCTTTCGCTCGCCCTTCTTCCGCTTCATCCAAATGGTAATCCATTAACTGGTAGAAACCTTTTAGGGTCGGATTTTTCTGCAACTGACGCGTCATGTAGGACTGCGCCATGATGGCCCCTTCACGCTTGGCAATTTCATCAGCCAGCATCAGTTCAGCGGTAGAACCGGCTTTTTCTTCCACGCAATAACGCAGGTACTTCAACCACGCGGTCTCGCTGTTGGTGGCTTCGTAACATTCAAGCAGCAATGGCAAGGCTTCGCCAATGAATTCCATGTCTTGTTCGGCCACACGCTCTAACTGCTTGGCGGCGGCTTTATACTCGTCTTCCGAGATAAAAATCTTCGCTAACATGATAGAGGCGCGCACACAGGTTTTATCGGCCGCGAGCGATTTTTTCAATAGCTGCTTGGCTTTCTCTGGATTTTGCGCGCTCATTTCCAGCATCGCCATTTCACACCAATAGTGCGCAATGTCGTGCTTGAGCTTGCTCTTGCCCATTTTTACCAGCTGAGTGGACACGTCAATGGCTTTCTCCCACTCACGGGTTTGCTGGTAAATGGTCAATAGCTGCAGTAAGGCCCCTTTACGGTGATCGGGTTCATCCAGCAATTGTTCAAAAATTTTCTCAGCGCGATCAAAGAAGCCTGCGGCCATGTAATCTTGCGCCAATTGTTGCAATGCCAAGTTACGCTGATCAATGGTCAGGTTCGGCCTTGCAATGAGATTTTGGTGTATACGAATGGCACGATCAACCTCCCCTCTGCTGCGGAACAAGTTCCCCAAGGCAAGGTGGGTATCAATCGTTTCACTGTCAACTTGGAGCAGCTCGATGAAGACATCAACCGCTTTATCGGATTGGTCCGATAACAGCAAGTTCAACCCCGTCACGTACTGACGTGACATGTGGTGAGACTGCTCCTGTTGTTTATTACTAGCGCTCCTGTTACCCATGTACCAGCCGTAGGCGGCAGCAATAGGCAAAAGCAGGAACAACAGCTCTAGCATTAATGGTTATTCCTTTACAGGTTCGGCACGAAGCTGATTTAATTCTGTTTGCTGTTTTTGGACTTTCTTTCTCAGGCGGTTTCTAGCAAAGCGCGCTTTCAGGTATAGCAGGCCGCAAATTAGCCAACCAAGCCCAAAACCGGAACCGAATGCAATTCCCAACAATGTCGACAGTTGGAAATCTCCCTGTGCAATCAGAAAATCAAAATTGATCACTTGTTGGTTCTGCGTACCCAAAGCCATGGCTACAAAGAAACAACCAAGCAAAATAACAACCGTCAATGCACTCAGTATCTTCTTCATCGTGAATCCTTCTCACTCAATAAACGTTGATAACACCAATCTGAAGTCGTCAATGCGCGAACGAAAAACGTAACAGGCACTTAAACAGATAGGCATGCCTGATTATGCAAGATTTTGGCTCATCAGACCATGATCAATAAGCATAAAAAAACGGCATACTAAGCAGTATGCCGTTTTTATGTTCGATACGTGGTTAACCTGCTATTGCAGAGTTAACACGGTCACGTAATTCTTTGCCCGGTTTAAAGTGAGGAACGTACTTGCCGTCCAACTCTACCTTGTCCCCAGTCTTAGGATTGCGACCGACACGCGGAGCACGGTAATGCAGAGAGAAGCTACCAAAGCCACGGATCTCAATACGATCACCCTCAGCAAGAGTGGTTGCCATATGCTCAAGGATATCCTTGATTGCATCTTCTACCTGTTTGGCAGAAAGATGTGTTTGTTGACTACATAGCCTTTCAATTAATTCAGACTTTGTCATAAACACTCCGTTTTTAGTATGTTTCTCAATAGTATAACCGCTTAGGGGGAAAAATCTTCCCCCTTAGCTCAATTATTCGCCTTTAGCAGCTTTGAAAGCGTCAGCCATAGCATTACCGAACGCAGCATCATCTTGCTTGTTCAGTGTCGCCATTGCTTCTTGCTCATCAGCAACGTCTTTAGCGCGAACAGATAGGTTAACTACGCGGTTCTTACGGTCAACGCCTGTGAATTTAGCTTCAACAGAATCGCCTACAGAAAGAACTAGAGTTGCGTCTTCAACACGGTCAACAGATGCTTCAGAAGCACGTAGGTAACCTTCAACACCTTCAGCTAGCTCAACAGTTGCGCCTTTCGCGTCAACAGCAGTAACAGTACCGTTAACTAGAGCACCTTTCTTGTTAGCTGCAACGTAGCCGTTGAACGGGTCTTCGTCGATTTGCTTGATACCAAGAGAGATACGCTCGCGCTCAGCGTCAACCGCTAGAACTACAGCAGAGATTTCGTCGCCTTTCTTGAAGTCACGAACTGCGTCTTCACCAGCAACATTCCAAGAAATGTCAGATAGGTGAACTAGACCGTCGATGCCGCCGTCAAGACCGATGAAGATACCGAAGTCAGTGATAGACTTGATCTTACCAGTTACTTTGTCGCCCTTAGCTTGCATTTCTGCAAATGACTGCCATGGGTTCGCTTTACACTGCTTAAGACCTAGGCTGATACGACGACGTTCTTCGTCGATATCAAGAACCATAACTTCAACTTCGTCGCCAACGTTAACAACTTTAGATGGGTGGATGTTTTTGTTAGTCCAATCCATTTCAGAAACGTGTACTAGACCTTCAACGCCTTCTTCGATTTCTACGAAGCAGCCGTAATCAGTTAGGTTAGTTACACGGCCAGAAAGTTTAGTACCTTCTGGGTAACGCTTAGCGATTGCTACCCATGGATCTTCGCCTAGCTGCTTAAGACCTAGTGATACGCGAGTACGCTCACGATCGAACTTAAGAACTTTAACGTTGATCTCGTCGCCAACATTAACGATTTCAGATGGGTGCTTAACGCGTTTCCAAGCCATGTCAGTGATGTGTAGTAGACCATCAACACCGCCAAGATCAACGAATGCGCCGTAGTCAGTAAGGTTCTTAACGATACCTTTAACTTCCATGCCTTCTTGTAGAGAAGCAAGAAGTTCATCACGCTCAACGCTGTTTTCTGATTCGATAACTGCGCGACGAGAAACAACTACGTTGTTACGCTTCTGGTCAAGCTTGATTACTTTGAACTCTAGCTCTTTGTTTTCTAGGTGAGCTGTGTCACGAACTGGGCGAACGTCTACTAGAGAACCTGGTAGGAACGCACGGATGCCGTTAAGTTCAACTGTGAAGCCGCCTTTAACTTTACCGTTGATGATACCGATAACAGTTTCAGCATCTTCGTAAGCTTTTTCTAGAACGATCCAAGCTTCGTGACGCTTCGCTTTTTCACGAGATAGCTTAGTCTCACCGAAGCCGTCTTCTACTGCATCTAGAGCAACGTCAACTTCTGCACCAACTTCGATTTCTAGTTCGCCAGCAGCGTTCTTGAATTCTTCAACTGGGATAGAAGACTCAGACTTAAGGCCTGCGTCAACTAGTACGTAACCGTTTTCGATAGCTACAACAGTACCTTTAACGATCGCGCCAGGACGTGTTTCTAGTTCGTTTAGAGACTCTTCAAAGAGTAAAGCAAAAGATTCAGTCATTATTTAATCTTCAATCTGATTAACAACCATGGGTATCCTACCGCATGGGGTTGGTAGTAATGTCAGTTATCATCCGTGACACCGACGCCGTCTACTGAACTATTCAGCAGACAATTTTGTTTCAATATACGCAAGTGCTTGTGCAGTGACTTGTTCAATCGTCATGGACGTTGAATCGAGCACTAATGCGTCTTCAGCGGGACGAAGGGGAGCAACCGCGCGGTTGCGATCACGATCATCGCGCTCTTGAATTTCTTTCAAAAGGTGGACAAAGTTAACATCTAAGCCTTTCTGTTGCAACTGGTTCATGCGACGATTCGCACGTTCTTCTGCACTGGCATCGAGGAAAATCTTGACTTCTGCTTGCGGAAAGACAACGGTGCCCATATCTCGACCATCCGCGACCAGTCCCGGTGCTTCGCTGAATGCACGCTGACGACGCAATAGCGCTTCACGTACACGTGGCAATGCCGCCACTTTTGATGCTGCCATGCCGGTTTCTTCTTTACGAAGCTCACCTGACACATCTTCCCCTTCAAGGATCACCTTGACGAGATCGCCTTCAGCGATGAACTGAACATCCAGATGCGCGGCCAATGGCACAAGCGCGTCTTCCGATTCAAGTTCTACACCGTGATGAATAGCAGCCAGTGCTAATACACGGTAAATTGCGCCAGAATCAAGCAGTTTCCAGCCCAGTTTATCTGCCAATAACATACACAGGGTGCCTTTACCTGCACCGCTTGGTCCATCGACAGTGATCACTGGAGCATGAGTTGACATAAGCGTTCTCCGAACTTGTTCTAACGTAAGCAGTAATACCCATCCACACCCCATCGAACGCGCTCGAAATGCAGATACGTATTACATCTTTTTTGCGGGGGCAGATTATACGGGAAAATACCACTGATACCAATCGGTAATACCGCACTATTACAACAAAAAAAACAGCAAAAAAACAACACCCGCCAACAGTGACGGGTGTTACAGTGTCATCTTACCGCCCCAAGACGATTATTCGCTTAGTATAGCCAACTTCTCAAAATAGTCAGGGAAAGTCTTAGACGTACATTTCGGGTCATTGATAGTCACCGGCGTGTCGCTTAATGCCACCAGCGAGAAACACATCGCCATGCGGTGATCATCATAGGTATCAATCGCGGCGTGTTGCAACGTTGCCGGCGGGGTAATGGTGATAAAATCGTCCCCTTCAACCACCTCGGCACCGACTTTACGCAACTCGGTCGCCATTGCGGTCAGTCGATCCGTTTCTTTCACGCGCCAGTTGTACACATTACGAATGGCGGTTGTGCCTTTGGCGAACAAGGCTGTCGTGGCAATGGTCATCGCGGCATCAGGAATATGGTTGAAATCCAAATCCACCGCATTGAGTTCGCCACGGCGTGCAATCACGTAGTCATCACCCCATTCGATGTCAGCGCCCATGGCGGCTAACGCATCGGCAAACTGAATATCCCCTTGGATACTCTTGCTACCAATACCGGTCACTTTCACTTCACCGCCACGAATCGCTGCCGCCGCTAAGAAGTAAGATGCCGATGATGCATCGCCTTCCACCAGGAAATCCCCCGGTGAAACGTAGGTCTGGCCCCCTTTTACCACAAACTGTTGGTAATCGTGATTGTCTACCGTGACACCAAACTGCGCCATAATGTGCAGGGTGATATCAATGTACGGCTTAGACACCAGATCCCCTTTAATGCGGATCACTGTATCGGCTTTAGCTAATGGCGCCGCCATCAAGAACGCGGTCAAAAACTGACTGGAAATCGACCCGTCAATCTCAACCTCTCCGCCACTTAACCCTGTACCGCTGATTTTAAGCGGTGGGTAGTGTTCGTTTTCAAGGTAAGTAATAGAAGCACCCGCGCTACGCAACGCATCCACTAAGTGGCCTATTGGGCGTTCTTTCATGCGAGGCTCACCGGTCAATACGTATTCACCGTTACCCAGACATAACGCCGCTGCCAACGGGCGCATTGCAGTGCCCGCATTGCCAAGAAACAGTTCCTGTGCCTCGGAGGACTGAAACGCCCCGCCCAGGCCGGTAATTTCACATTCGGTTTTGTCGGCAGACAAGTGGTAGGTCACACCCAGTGCCTGCAGCGCATTCAACATATGACGAATATCGTCACTGTCGAGCAAGTTGGTCAGTCGCGTCGTCCCTGTTGCTAACGCCGCCAATAGCAAGGCGCGGTTCGAGACACTCTTTGAACCCGGCAGATTCACCGTGCCGTTAATCTTGTTTATCGGCTGTAACGTTATACTTTCCATCTCTGAATTCTTCTATCCTGTTTGGTCGCAGTCATTTCAGAGTAACCAATATTAACGCTGTGATCTATACCGATCTTTCATCACAGCGCACAACGCCACTCTCGTCGCTTTTGCTTGCCGCGCTGTTATACCACTATTTGATATCAATCCGATTCGCGCTGAGTTGGTCGTTGATAAATTGACCGAACGCCTGCACGTACATGCCTTCTGCTAGCGGTTTATCGCCTGCCACCATTGATGCTGAGTAAGCGACCTTCGCACCATCAAGTTGGAAGTGGTCACGGGTTAAATGCGATACCTTGCCTTCCATTTCTGCATTTGGCATGGCATCCACGGGGGACACATTGGTGACCACCCAGTGATCCTGATCATCCAAATGCGCAAAGACCATCACCCAGCCTAAGCTGCCGCCACCGTATCGGTAATCTAAGGTAAACACTTGCGGATCGGTAATCCGGATTTGGGTGCCATTCATCAACAACTCATTTTCTGGATTCAATACAGCGAGTCCCGCGAATGCCGGATCCAGCGAAATGTCGGTCACCTTATCATTGGCAAGTTGCAGCGTGGCAGCCATGCCTTTTTTCACGGACGTGACATTGTAATCTTGGCCTTCGTAGTTCGCTTCCGCGTCTTGAGTCGGGTACGTGGTCCCATTAAGGGTCATGTCATAGACCGAGGCCGCTTCTATCACACCCGAAACGGTGCTGTCGGTCGGCGTATCATGGGAGACCGGCACAGTGGCCTTATCGCCACATCCGCTCAATAACACACTCAATGCCACGGCAATACTCAATGTCTTCATACACCCTTCTAAACTCATTAACTAGGTTGAATTTGATGGGGAGACCATACGCCTGAGGCATATACAAATAAAGCGCCACAAGGGCGCTTTATTTACAAACTTAGGATGATGATTTGAAATGAATCATCACTGAGTGTGATTAGTCTTCACGTTCGATTTCGCGAGCAACTTTTTTACCGTTAATCACTACACCATCAACTTCAATCAAACCCACCTGCGTCAAAGAGTCAAATGTCAGACCGTCTTCGTAACGCGTTTTACTGTCAGTGAAAATCGTCATACCGTTTAGCTTGAATGAACCAGCTTCTGTACCTTCTGCAGCTTGTCCTTCCTGCTCAAACGTCTGCCACTGATTACCTGCGTAGTTATCAAACTCAACGTCTGTCGCGAAACGCTGACCATTTCTCAATACAGATTCCACTTCGACCTGTAGACCTAGCTTAATATCCGCGATTGAACCGTCACGGTCATTAGCCAGTTCAACCTCGGTAGAGTGGTCAAAGTTAAAGCGACCACGGTAGTTAACTTCAAAGTAAGATTCGCTGTGGTTTACAGCCGTAATAATACCTTCAACTTCTGCTTCGTTGCCAAGATCATCATAATCGTCAGCTTCAACTTCCGTTGCATCTAACTCGTTAGTAGCACCATTCATTTTACCGGTCACTTCAACCCACAGATCATTTGCTAAGGCTGAATCCAGATCCATTTTTGCCGTATTGTAGTTAACGGTTAGTGCTGCGCCCAATTTAAAGGTCGTGGTGTTTTCATCAAGGTTGCTAACAGGGCCTTCAATTTCAACCGTGTTGTCAAACTTGTCTGCTTCAATTTTCACAACAGACAGTACTTTGTAACCTTCTGTCGCTGTTGGCAAGGATGACACTAGCACCCAATCACCGTTTTCAATACCTTTCAGGCCATTAAATGTTAGTGCAACGCCATTCACTTTAAAGTTGTTACCAGACACTTCACTTGCCATACCAATCATGGTTGGCTCAAGTTGCACTTCCACGCCCGCACGCGCATGCTCAACCAGTTTTACCATCATGTTAGGAGCAAGTGCAGTTGGTGCCATCACATCATTTAGATTGCCGTAACCTACCGATGATACAGTGTATTTATCACCATTAACCCAGATGTTATTAGATTGCACTGATTCGATAGTACCCATCACCGCTTTTGGTTGTGGCTGAGTCTGGCCACCATTGTCGTCGCTACCACCGCCACCACAGCCCGCTAGAACCAAGCCAATCATCGATACCAATGCCAATTTTTTCATCTAAACACCTATGAGCTAAGGAATATTGTTTTTGTAGGCGGTATATTACACCTAGAAACGTGAAGTAGTCGTGAAGAAAAGTGAAATTATCTTATGAAAGTATTGATCGTCGATGACAACCACAGCGTGGTGGAAACCATTGCTGACTATCTGGAACTGGAAGGAATCACCATTGATTGCGCGTACCACGGCGAAGCCGCCATCGCGCGCGTGGCAGAACAGCATTATGACGTGATCATCATGGATATCATGATGCCGAAAATGGATGGGATCACGGCTGTCACCAAAATGCGGGAAGAACACTACTGTCAGACCCCGATTTTATTCCTGACCGCCAAAGATTCACTGGATGACAAGATCGCGGCCTTTCAAGCCGGGGGCGATGACTACCTGATGAAACCCTTTGCGATGCAAGAGCTGCTGTTGCGTCTGCATGCGTTAAACAACCGTGGTCCACGACAAGACATTGGCGCGCTCACGTTTGCGGATATCAGCATGAATACCCGTACTGATGAAGTGACCCGCGATGGCCGCCCTATCAAGCTCAGTCGTATTCAATACAAGATATTGAAAGCACTACTGCGCAAAGCCCCCAGCATTGTCAGCCGCCAAGAGGTAATTGAGGCGGTATGGGGCGATGAATCGCCATCAAGCGATGCCCTGCGTAGCCATATTTATGGCTTGCGCAATGCCATCGACAAAGGGTTTGACCATTCACGATTAGAGACCATTCATGGACAAGGCTACCGCATTAAAGCATAACCATTTTCCCAGCATCTATCGCAAGATCCGCTGGAGCTTTGGCATCATGACATTCGCTATGTTCTCTCTGTTTTGGTCGGTGATTTATATTGCCGAGAACCAGTTAGAGATCATCAGCCTGCATCACTGGTTAGATGCAGAAGCCGAGCGCTTTGTCGATGAGTACCGGGTACACAAAGAAAACACTCCGCTGCCCAACAGTGACGAGTTCAGCAGTTACTGGAGCGAAGGCAAAATGCCAAGCTGGCTGCATGCCTACAATAAACCGGGATTCTATGAGCACTTACTCGGCGAGGAAGACAAGCACTTTATTGCCTTTCGACACCCTTCTGGTAAAGGCTTAATGTATGTCTTGTTTCAAGATGATGCCGATGATTACCTCGATGGCTATGAAGACAGCCTGCATTCCTTCACCTTCTTATTCGGCATACTCGTGTCGCTGGGAATGGCAATGTACGGTATTTACTTTGTCCGCACTATTTCTAAACCGTTGGGTCTCATTGAAGCAAAAGTGGCACAAATGCCACCGGATCAACCCTATTTCAAGGTCGAAACGGCGTATAACGAAACCCGTAAAATTGAACAAACCCTGCTAGACAGCAAAAGTAACATTGCCAGCTTTTTCCTACGGGAAAAAGAATTCAGCCGCTTTGCCTCACATGAACTACGCACACCTATCATGGTGATTCAGGGATCGGCGGAACTCCTGAATAAAGTCCCCAATCAACCCGCTGTGGCATTAAAAGCCATTGACCGGGTAGGCAAAGCCAGCGAAGAAATGCGGGTATTAACCGAAACCTTCTTGTTACTGGGCAAAGAAAGTGTGGAAGTACACCATTTGGGGGAACACGATTTAGAGCAGAAATTGCGCCAACAGCTGGACGCGCTAGCCCCGCTGTTTGCTAAACAGGATGCCAGTTACGCATTGCGCGTGGTGTCATCGAAGGTAATTGTGGCCCCAGAGAGCTTTATTACCATTATTATTAATAACCTGATCAAAAATGCGTTCAGTTACAGCGTGGGGGATATTTACATTCAACTGGCATACCACACCTTAACCATCATCAACCGTCACGAAGGCAATGAAACCTACCATGCCGGATACGGTTGTGGATTGGTGATTGTAGAGCGGATTTGCGAACGCATGGGGTGGTTTTTCACAACTAACGATGACGGCCAGCAATTCAAAACCACCGTCTCATTTTCGAACGCTGACTCACTGACACACTGACTCGAATGACCCACTCGGTACTCAACCGCTTGGGTCATTTCCCTGACTTTCCCCACTATTGTGTCTACTCACTCGAAAAACACGCGCGCTTATTCGCGTTCCCCGCATAATCCCTTTAATTTTCTGTTTTCGATGTATGCACGGCGTCATGCTCATCGCTCTTTCGCCCCTAAAGAAGAAAACAGCAGATAACAAAGGACCCCTTACCATGAGCGATAAAATCCGCCTGTTTATTATTGAATGTGTCGGCCCCATGGATTTATTGCAAGATCGCTCTGAAGCCAAAGCGCTCGAAAAGATCTGTCACATCATTGGTCATGAGGTGGCCATCTTAACAGCCTATTGTGCCGAAGATTTAGAGAAGTACTGCGACTACATCTCCTCTATCGACAACATCCACGTCACCCGTAGTAAGCAACGCCCACTGTGTATTCACCTTTCTGCGCATGGCAACGAACGGGGCGTCTCATTCGGGCGGGATTTTCTTAACTGGCAACAATTATTCATGGCCATGGATCCGCTGTTTAAAGACATGGAACAGTACAATGGCGAGGTGATGATCAGCCTTTCAGCCTGTGGCGCAGGCAATCAAACCTTAGTCAATGAAATCGAACAGGAAATACAGCGACACCATGAAACGCATTGCACCCCGACACCGCCGATTTCCCCGCCTGCGTACATTTTCGTGACACAAGGCAGTCAGGGAGATGAAGTGATTTATTGGGATGATGCCACTGTGTCGTGGACGATTTTCTACCACCGCTTATCCAAGCTAAAAAGCATTCGTGACGAAGACGTGCATCTGATCCTCGATGATATTGAGCATGCCGCCGATACCCTGTTACGTGCATTCAAGTGGGATCCCATGACCCAGCGTTATATTAAGTATTAAGATCAGGGATGAGTGACGAGGGACTAGGATCGAGGAAGTGCAGAGAGCGAGTGGCGAGTGGCGAGTGGACGAAATTCGAGTCACTAGAAACTAGAAACTAGAAACACTTTCCATAAAAAAACCGCCAGCCGGCGGTTTTTATCTTCGTTCGTGTAAACAGCAACAGCAACAGTTAGCCGTTTTGCTGTTCAAATTCACGCATGAAGTCTACCAACGCCTGCACACCTTCCAGTGGCATGGCGTTATAGATAGAGGCACGCATACCACCGACGACACGGTGACCTTTCAGGGCTTTCAGACCTGCCGCATCCGCTTGCTCAAGGAACAGCGCATCTAACGCCGCGTCTTTTAGCTGAAACGGCACGTTCATCAAAGAACGGTTATCCGCATGCACGTCGTTACGGTAGAAATCTGACTGATCGATAAAGTCATACAGCGTTTTGGCTTTCACTTCGTTACGCTGTTGCATCTCTGCGACGCCACCGATGCCTTTCAGCCACTTGAACACTTCACCGGCCAAGTACCATGCAAAGGTCGGCGGTGTGTTAAACATGGACTCTTTATCCACCTGCACGGTGTAATCTAAAATGCTTGGCAATGCGGTTTTCGCTTTACCCAACAGATCATCACGCACGATCACAATGGTCAAACCGGCAGGGCCGATGTTCTTTTGTGCACCGGCGTAAATCACACCGTATTTCGACACATCGATTTCGCGCGACAAAATCGTTGAAGACAAATCAGCAACAATCGGCTTATCCGTCACTGGCAGGTCACGGATCTCAATCCCGTCGATCGTTTCATTCGGGCAGAAGTGAACAAACGCGGCGTCATCGGACAATGGCCATTGTGCCGCTGGCAAGATGGCTTTCTTGCCGTCTTTTTCACACGTAATATCCACCACGTTCGGACGGCAGTATTTTTCGGCTTCTTCTGCGGCACTGTGTGCCCAGTAGCCGCCATCCATGTAATCGGCGGTTGTCGCATCACCCAACAAGTTCATCGGTACTGCCGCAAACTGTGCGCGGGCACCACCATGGCAGAACAGCACATGGTAATTGTCAGGGATCCCAATCAGATCACGTAAGTCTTGCTCAGACTGCTGAGCCACCTGGATAAATTCTTTACTGCGGTGACTGATCTCCATCACGGAGGTGCCCAGACCATTCCAGTCGGTGAGCTCTTGTTGTGCCTTTTTCAGCACGTCAGCCGGGATCATCGCCGGACCGGCGCAAAAATTAAAAACCTTATCCATGATAAAAGACTTGCTCCTGCTAAGACATGGGAATGCAATGATGTGCGACAACCTGAATCACGTTCCATCAGGCTCGCCGTGTAATGGTGATCTTTTACACCTTTCTCGCCGCCCTGAAAAGGGGTGGCCGTGAATTAGTTGGTGCTTAAACAACAGGATAAAAAAAACGCAGCCCGAGGGCTGCGTTTTTTATAGTGCATAGTGCTGTATTACTTATTCTTCTTCAGAAGAACCTTCTGCCGCAGAATCAGCCGCAGGCTGTTCTGTCGATGGAGCGGCTTCACCGTCAACAATCTCTGCATCAGAGATCAATTCACTTTCTTCCAGCTCATCAATGCGTTGAAGGCCAACGACTAGCTCACCATCAGTGGTACGGATCAGCGTCACACCTTGTGTGTTACGGCCAACACGGCTCACTTCGCCAACACGAGTACGAACCAGCGTACCGCCGTTGGTGATCATCATGAACTCGTCACCGTCTTCAACCTGAACAGCACCGACAACGCGACCGTTACGCTCAGAGACTTTAATCGATACAACACCTTGTGTTGCACGGCTCTTCGCTGGGTACTCTGCCAGTTCTGTACGCTTACCGTAACCATTTTCGGTCACAGTCAGTACATCGCCATCGTTGTGCGGCACGATAAGTGATACCACTTTATCGCCTTCCGCCAACTTCATGCCGCGGACACCCGCAGCCGTACGGCCCATACCACGCACTTGCTCTTCAGAGAAGCGAACCACTTTACCTGCTTCAGAGAACAGCATAATTTGGTCAGTACTATTGGTAACATCAACACCAATCAATGAGTCACCGTCACGCAAGTTAACGGCAATGATACCGGCACTACGTGGACGACTGAAGTCAGTCAATGGTGTCTTCTTCACGGTACCGTCAGCGGTGGCCATGAAGACAAACTTGTCAGCCGCGTACTCTTTCACTGGTAGGATCGCGGTAATACGCTCACCTTCTTCCAGCGGTAGAATATTCACAATTGGCTTACCACGTGCCGTACGGCTCGCTTGCGGCAACTGGTATACTTTCAGCCAGTACATACGACCACGGCTTGAGAAGCACAAAATGGTATCGTGTGTATTCGCGACAAGTAGACGCTCAATGAAGTCTTCATCCTTCATGCGCGTTGCTGCTTTACCTTTACCGCCACGACGCTGTGCATCGTAGTCGCTGAGGATCTGGTACTTCACGTAGCCTTCATGAGACAACGTAACCACCACATCTTCTTGCGTGATCAGGTCTTCAAGGTCGATATCGTGGCTTGCGGCAGTAATTTCAGTACGACGTTCATCGTTAAACTGTTCTTTCACTGCATGCAGCTCATCACGAATCACTTCCATCAGGCGCTCAGAGCTCCCTAGGATAAACAGTAATTCTTCGATGATATCAAGCAGGCCTTTGTATTCATCGAGAATCTTCTCGTGCTCAAGGCCGGTTAAACGGTGCAAACGTAGCTCAAGGATCGCTTGGGCTTGTTGTTCCGTTAGGAAGTACTGACCACCATGGATGCCGTATTGTGGCTCTAGCCACTCTGGACGTGCAGCGTCAACGCCAGCACGTTCAAGCATCGCGGCAACATCACCTAGCTGCCATGGACGTGAAAGTAGCCCTTCACGTGCCACTTGTGGTGTTGGTGCGCTCTTGATCAACTCGATGATTTCATCGATATTCACCAAGGCAATCGCCAAACCTTCAAGCAGGTGTGCACGCTCACGTGCTTTACGCAATTCGTAGATAGTACGACGGGTCACAACCTCACGGCGGTGATTCACGAAGCACTTCAGCATGTCTTTCAGGTTGAACAACTTCGGCTGACCATGGTCAAGTGCAACCATGTTGATACCGAAGGTGGTCTGTAGCTGTGTTTGTGAGTAAAGGTTATTCAGAATAACTTCACCCACAGCATCACGCTTACATTCAATCACAATACGCATACCGTCTTTATCAGACTCATCACGCAGTGCACTGATGCCTTCAACCTTCTTATCTTTAACGAGCTCGGCAATCTTTTCGATGAGTCGCGCTTTGTTCACCTGATAAGGGATTTCAGTGACAACGATAGTCTCACGACCATTTTTGCTGTCTACTTCGATATCCGCTTTGGCACGCATGTAAACTTTACCGCGCCCCGTATGATAAGCATCAATGATACCTTTACGGCCATTGATCAAAGCAGCGGTTGGGAAGTCAGGTCCAGGAATGTAATCCATGAGCTGATCGATAGTGATATCTTCATTATCAATCAACGCCAAGCAACCATTAACCACTTCACCCAGGTTATGCGGCGGTATGTTTGTTGCCATACCTACTGCGATACCCGATGAACCGTTCACGAGAAGGTTAGGCACTCTCGTTGGCATAACCGCAGGGATTTGCTCTGTACCGTCATAGTTAGGTACATAATCCACGGTTTCCTTGTCAAGATCCGCCAACAATTCGTGGGCGATTTTTGACATACGGATTTCGGTATAACGCATTGCCGCAGCTGAGTCGCCATCGACAGAACCAAAGTTACCTTGGCCATCAACAAGCATGTAGCGTAACGAGAATGGTTGTGCCATACGTACGATCGTGTCGTAAACCGCGCTATCACCGTGTGGGTGATATTTACCGATTACGTCACCCACCACACGGGCAGATTTTTTGTAAGCTTTATTCCAGTCATTGCCTAGCACATTCATCGCGAATAACACGCGACGGTGCACTGGCTTTAGGCCATCACGCACATCCGGAAGTGCTCGACCCACGATAACTGACATCGCATAGTCGAGGTACGAGCTTTTCAGCTCTTCTTCAATGTTGACGGGCGTGATATCTTTTGCAAGATCGCTCATTGAGCCAATATCCCTCAGGTAATTTCTGTCGTATTTTTAGTACGTGCAAGGTGCGAGAATATAGCATATTTCAGCCTAAATAGGCACACCTTTCACCATTATGTTGTGAGTAATTTAGCGGATTGGTTAAAAATCGGAAACCTCGATAACAGAATTTTTCCACTATCAGTTTACTTTTCACTCAGTACGCCCTTTCACTTAGCAGACACACGGTTTGTGACACGCAAAAATGACGCGCCAGCGTAAACACATGTCGCCCCTATCTTCATTATGTCCAACGGGGGCAATTTCGCTATAATGCTCCCCTCTATAAGGAAGATGGCTTAATCACATGACCAAGCAGTTGAACGTTGATCCCGCAGAGATCAGTAAATTTGAAGACATGGCATCTCGCTGGTGGGATCTGGAAGGAGAATTTAAACCTCTTCACCAAATCAATCCCTTACGCTTGAATTTTGTTATCGACCATGCCGACGGCTTATTCGGTAAAAAAATTCTTGATGTCGGCTGTGGTGGCGGGATCCTGGCGGAAAGCATGGCCATAGAAGGTGCTGACGTGACCGGTTTGGACATGGGCAAGGAGCCACTGACCGTTGCCCGTCTGCATGCATTAGAAACCGGAACGAAGCTGGAGTATGTCCAGCGCACGGCAGAAGAGCAGGCAGAGTTGTTCCCAGAGACCTACGATGTCGTCACGTGCATGGAAATGTTGGAACACGTACCGGACCCGGCGTCAGTGATTGCGGCCTGCGCCAAAATGGTCAAGCCCGGCGGCCATGTGTTTTTCTCCACCCTGAACCGCAATATCAAATCGTACTTGTTCGCCATTGTTGGGGCAGAACAGTTAATGAAACTCGTGCCGCAGGGGACACACGATCATGCCAAGTTCATTCGTCCGTCTGAACTCTTAGGCATGATTGACAACACCCCGTTGCAAGATCGCCATATCACGGGCCTCCACTACAACCCGCTGACCGATCACTACTGGTTGGGTAGCAACGTGGACGTCAACTACATCGTTCATACCATCAAACCGTGATTTTCACGCCTACGTGCACACATCCACAGTAATCGTCCTTGCAGGGCACCCTCATTGCCCTGCTCGCTTTCCCCTCTATTCCCGCTTAACTGGCACGTAATTCCCCTAAGACGAAAATCCATAACTAGCCAATAAATAACCAGAAAAGTTCGCTTTTCTGTCCGTTAAGAAGGGCAACAAAAAATCAAGATATTTTTTTTTCAAGCCCGTATTTTTATAGCGAATTTTTATTGCTTTTTTCTATGATATTGTCAGACCTGAGCAAATAGGTTGGTAGGCACTAACTTAATATTATGATTCCCCAAGTTATCCACAGCTGGTTAAAAATTACCATCTTGCAATACCCCCTCTTCACCACTATCTTGTAACCCTATAAGCTCAACACCCCAATATGTAGTGTTTACGTCCACAAGCAGAAATCTAACAAAGTTAACAAGCTTTGCTAACGTTCTCGCTGAAAGTGACAAAAAACACGGCTAATGCTGGAAATCTGGGAAAAAGATAAAAAATGACTCAACAGCTCACTGTTACCAAGCGTGATGGACGCAAAGAAAACATCGATCTTGAAAAAATCCACCGAGTGATCACGTGGGCCGCCGAAGGCCTAGAGAACGTGTCGGTTTCACAGGTCGAACTTAAGTCTCACATCCAGTTCTACGAAGGGATCAAGACTGAAGATATCCACGAAACCATCATCAAAGCAGCAGCCGATCTGATCTCAGAAGAGAGCCCAGATTACCAATACCTTGCTGCCCGCTTGGCGATTTTCCACCTTCGCAAAAAAGCATACGGCCAATTTGAGCCACCTGCGCTGTTTGATCACGTGACCCAGTTGGTCGCAAAAGGCAAGTACGACGCACACTTGCTGGAAGACTACAGCCAAGAAGAATTCGCTCTGATGGATACGTATATCGACCATTGGCGTGACATGAATTTCTCCTACGCGGCGGTAAAGCAGCTGGAAGGTAAATACCTTGTTCAGAACCGCGTAAGTGGCGAAATTTTTGAAAGTGCACAGTTTTTGTACATGATGATCGCGGCGTGCCTGTTTGGTAAATACCCTCGCGAAACACGCATGAGCTACATCAAGCGTTTCTATGACGCGGTATCACAATTTAAGATCTCGCTACCGACGCCGATCATGTCTGGTGTGCGTACCCCTACCCGTCAGTTCAGCTCTTGTGTACTGATCGAGTGTGATGACAGCCTAGATTCTATCAACGCAACGGCAAGCGCCATTGTTCGCTACGTGTCTCAGCGTGCCGGTATCGGTATCAACGCAGGCCGTATCCGTGCTCTGGGTTCTGAAATCCGTGGTGGTGAAGCCTTCCACACGGGTTGTATCCCGTTCTACAAGTACTTCCAGACAGCGGTAAAATGTTGTTCACAAGGCGGCGTACGTGGTGGTGCAGCGACCCTGTTCTACCCAATGTGGCACGGTGAAGTCGAATCCCTACTGGTACTGAAGAACAACCGTGGTGTTGAAGAAAACCGTGTTCGTCACATGGACTACGGCGTACAGCTAAACAAATTGATGTACACCCGTTTGATCAAAGGCGAGAACATCAGCCTGTTCTCTCCGTCTGACGTTCCGGGCCTGTACGATGCCTTCTTTGCTGACCAAGTGGAGTTTGAGCGTCTGTACGTGCAGTACGAGCAAGACAGCAGCGTGAAGCGTAAAACGGTGAAAGCGATTGAGTTGTTCTCACTGCTTATGCAAGAGCGTGCTTCAACAGGCCGTATCTACATTCAGAACGTGGACCACTGTAATACGCACAGCCCGTTTGACCCAAGCGTGGCACCGATTCGTCAGTCGAACCTGTGTCTGGAAATTGCACTGCCTACCAAGCCACTGAACAACGTGGAAGATGAAAACGGTGAGATCGCGCTTTGTACGCTGTCTGCGTTTAACTTGGGTGCGATTGAGACGCTGGATGATCTGGAAGAGTTGGCTGAGCTAACCGTGCGTGCACTGGATGCCCTACTGGATTACCAAGATTACCCATTGCCTGCGGCATACCGTTCAACCATGAACCGTCGTACCCTGGGTGTGGGCGTGATTAACTTTGCGTACTACTTGGCGAAGAATGGCGTACGTTACTCTGACGGCAGCGCAAACAACCTGACACACGAAGCCTTTGAAGCGATTCAGTATTACCTATTGAAAGCCTCTGTGGGCTTAGCGAAAGAACAAGGCGCATGTCCTTCTTTCAACGAAACCACGTATGCACAAGGCATTTTGCCGATTGATACGTATAAGAAAGACATTGATAACGTCTGCTCGGCTGAACTGCGTTACGATTGGGAAGCGCTACGCGAAGAGATCAAAACACACGGTCTACGCAACTCTACCCTGTCGGCATTGATGCCATCTGAAACCTCATCTCAGATCTCAAACGCGACCAACGGTATTGAGCCACCACGTGGCTTCGTGTCGGTTAAAGCATCGAAAGACGGTATCTTGAAGCAAGTAGTGCCTGAGTACAGCAAGTACAAGGATAACTACGAATTGCTTTGGAACATTGGCAGCAATGACGGGTATCTACAGCTTGTGGGTATTATGCAGAAGTTCATCGATCAGGCGATCTCTGCAAACACCAACTACGACCCAAGCCGACAGCCAGGCGGTAAAGTACCGATGAAACTGTTGCTAAAAGACCTGTTGTCCGCGTATAAACTCGGCGTGAAAACCTTGTACTACCACAACACGCGTGATGGCGCTTCAGATAGCCAAGGCGACATGGGTGCAGACGACTGCACAAGCTGCAAGATTTAATCGGTTTATAACGTTATAACGAATGGGGGCTGCGGCTCCCTTTCCTGTTGAGGGTAACATGGCATACAGCACTTTCTGTCAAACTAAAAACGACCAACTTAAAGAACCAATGTTCTTCGGCCAGTCCGTAAACGTTGCGCGTTATGATCAGCAAAAGTTTGAAATTTTTGAAAAACTGATCGAAAAGCAGCTGTCTTTCTTCTGGCGTCCAGAAGAAGTGGATGTTTCAGGCGACCGCATTGATTACAACAACCTGCCAGACCACGAACGTCACATTTTCATCAGTAACCTGAAATACCAGACCTTACTGGATTCTATTCAAGGCCGTAGCCCGAACGTCGCGCTACTGCCTATCGTGTCACTGCCAGAATTGGAAACGTGGATTGAAACGTGGTCGTTCTCTGAGACCATTCACTCACGTTCTTACACGCACATTATCCGTAACATCGTAAATGATCCGGCTATCGTATTTGATGACATCGTGACGAACGAGCACATCATCAAGCGTGCGGGTGACATTTCGGGTTACTACGATAACTTGATTGCAGCAACCAATGACTACCACCGTTTGGGTGAAGGCCTGCACACCATTAACGGCACAGCCGTAAACGTGAACCTGCGTGAGCTGAAGAAAAAACTGTATCTGTGCATGATGTCAGTGAACGCGCTGGAAGCCATTCGTTTCTACGTGAGCTTTGCCTGTTCGTTCGCATTTGCTGAACGTGAATTGATGGAAGGTAACGCGAAGATCATCAAACTGATCGCCCGTGATGAAGCCTTGCACCTGACCGGCACCCAGCACATTCTTAACCTGCTACGCAACGGTCATGACGATCCTGAGATGGCAGAAATCGCGCAAGAATGTAAGCAAGAAAGCTTCCAGATCTTCAAAGATGCCGCCGAACAAGAAAAAGAGTGGGCAGAATACCTGTTCAAAGACGGCTCTATGATCGGCCTGAACAAAAACATTCTGTGTCAGTACGTGGAATACATCACGAACTTACGCATGACCGCCGTAGGCCTTGAGCACGCGTACCCGGGTGCAACACAAAACCCAATCCCATGGATCAACTCATGGTTGTCGTCTGACAACGTGCAAGTTGCCCCACAGGAAGCCGAAATCAGTTCTTACCTCGTTGGTCAGATTGACAACGATGTCAGCGTTGATGATCTGGGTGACTTTGAACTATGAGTTCACTCACGATTACCGTGAATGGCGTAGAGGTTCGTGGCAACAGCCACGAGCCTCTGCTCACCCAGCTTGAACGCATCGGCCTGCGTCCGGAATACCAATGCCGCAGTGGCTTGTGTGGCGCGTGTCGCTGTAAGCTCTCGGCGGGCGCCGTCTCGCAAACCGATAGCATGGCCTTCATTGCTCCCAATGAAATCCTCACCTGCTGTTCGACCCCGAAAAGCGATATTGTGATCAACTTTGATTATGAGTTAGTTCAGGACACGCAACGTATCGAGCAAAACCATTCCGGTAACCGTTCCGGGAACCGCTCTGGAAACCAAGCATCCAATGAAAAGACCGCCTAATTTCGGCGGTCTTTTTGTTTGTATCATCTATCAATGCATTCATCTCTCAACGCAGACGTTTCCTGCACTTCTTCATTACACCTGCTTGATACACATGACGTGATACACCCCGTCTTCCACTTCGGTGCCTTCGGTTTCATGCTCAAACCCCGGGAAGGCTTTATCCCACACTTCCAAGCTTTTCAAATAGCCAATCTGCGGGCTGTTGCTGTCGCCAAAACTTTCTCCCGACATCAGCATTGGAATACCCGGTGGGTACGGGATCACCGCGTTAGCTGTCACGCGCCCTTCTAGCTGATTAGACGGCACCATCTCAACGTTGTTATCAACAATCGCTTCAAACGCTGTTCGCGGGGTCACGATCGCTTCTGGCAACGTGGAATACGCCGCATTCAGTTTATCGGACGGGGTGTGTTGCTTGAGATAGTTGAACATCTTGTCGCCCAAGTCTTTAAAGCCCATCTCGCCATACACATCCGGATAGCTTTCGACTAAATCGGGCAAAACCGATTTCAATGGGGTGTTGCCGTCATAGTGCTTCTTAAAGCTGAGCAAGGTGTTCACTAACGTCGCCCATTTCCCTTTGGTGATCCCCATCGAGAAGAGAAACATGATTTGGAAATCGGTAGTTCGGGTTGGCACAATCCCAAAGCGGGTCAGATATTGCGTCACCAACGCCGCGGGGACACCGGTCTCAAGCAAGGTACCATCGTCACCCATCCCTGGGGCCAGAATACTGACCTTGATCGGATCCAACATGCACCAATCTTCCGGCATATCCGCAAAGCCATGCCATGCATCACCCGGTTTCATGACCCAGAAATCTTGCTTGGTCGCCAGCAAGTTCGGATCCGCTTCTTCAAACGGAATGGTTTTTCCGGTGAACGGGTCTTCGATGGTTTCCGCATTCCACGGCTTGAAGAACCAGTCATTATCGGCTTCAAATTCGCGGTATAACCGCCCCATCGCCTGACGGTAATCCACCGCTTCTTTGATCACTTCTTGCGTCAAAGAATGGCCGCGATTACCCGCCATTTGTGAAACGGCAATATCGTTGGAGGCGCTAATGGCATAGAGCGGCGAGGTCGTCGCGTGCATCATGTACGCCTGATTGAAACGTTGGAAGTCGATATGGTCTTTCCCATAACGCACATGGATCCACGAGGCTTGCGACAGCGCATTCAGTAATTTATGGGTAGAATGTGTGGCGAATACGGTCGGGCCATCACTGCTTTCTACAGGCTCACCGCGCATCGCATAATGGTTCTCATAGATGGGATTGAATCGCGCGTAGCCATACCACGCTTCATCAAAGTGCAGACGGTGGCTGCTCTGGCCAATAATGTCTTGCACACGCTTGGCGTTATAACACAGACCATCATAGGTACAGTTGGTGATCACCGCGTATACCGGATCTTGATTGGCGTAATCACGGGTTAACGGACTTTCCAGCGCGCGTTGTTTTAAGGCCTCTGGCGTCATCTGCGTCGGATAAATCGGGCCGATGATCCCATACCGGTTACGTGAAGGCAGCATGTAAACTGGGCGTGCACCCGTCAGCATCAGCCCCTGCTCAATGGACTTGTGACAGTTACGATCACAAATCGCCAAGCTATCAGCCTTCATACAAATTTGCATGATGGTGCGGTTGGCCCCCGAGGTTCCCGTCACCAAAGAATACGATTGATTCGCACCAAACACCTTGGCCGCATACGCCTCACTGTCACCGAAATAGCCCGTGTGATCCAACAACGAACCTAATGAACCGCGTTCAATCCCCATGTCTGAACGAAACAACCCTTCGCCATAATAGCTATAAAAACGCTGACCGGCAGGCGTCTTCGTGAACCCGACCCCGCCTTGGTGACCCGGTGCGGCCCACGAGTATTCGTGCACATCGTCATACTGCATCATGCCAGCCATGAGTGGCGGCAACAGTTGATCACGATAACGCTTCATGGCGGCAACCGCACGCCCGACAATGAAGTCGGCGGTATCTTCCAGTAACCACGCAAATTCATCCACCCGTGACATCAATTCACGGCTAACCGCCAAGGTGATCTTCTTCCGCTCGGCCAATAAGAAGACCGGCACCCCTTGCTGGCGTTGATTAAGCTTATCAATCAGCTGGAAAAACTTGTCGTTTTCATCCGCCTGTTGCCCCGTCATTTGCGAGGTCAACATGAAACAGTCCATGGCGATATTGGCATTCAAAATCGAATAACAATCATCGAACGAGGTCGCGATGGTGACGCTGATCCCTTCATGGTGAAATTCATCTACCAAACGTTCTAAGGCGTTTTCAATCACGCCGACTTTTAAGGTGTCATTAAAAATCAGGACGCGTTTTTGTTTACCGTAGTTTTTCATATGCGCATTTCCTTTCCTCGGAAAACCGTCGACAACGTCAGAGCGAGCAAAACCACACGTTCTGACTCGCCATCACTCAAGACCGGCCAGTGGCATTCGCCGCATCTCGGCTGGCAATAAAGCCATAGAAAAAATAACCAAATAGCATGATCACCGTGCCGTAATACACCGAGTCGGCGCCCGTGGCATACGCACCGTAAATGCTGTACACAACCGCAACCGCCCCCACGGCAATACTGACCTTGTACTCTTTATCCGGTACATGGCTGTCACGCAAAATCACACCCAGTGCCGTTAGGGAGAGGATATAAGGGATCATGTTAATGAACACGGCCAGATCGACCAGCACGTTGAACTGCTTCAATAACGTTGGCGAAATCGTCATTACCGCCAAGCCGATTTCCAATGCCAGCATGATTAACATGCCTTTGATCGGCGCATCGTACTTATTCACTTCGGAAAAGATTTTCGGGAACAGGTTAATTTCCGCCGCCGCTTTGGACACTTGCGCGTTAGTAAATTGCCACCCCAGCAGAGAACCAACGGAAGCGATAATTGCCATCACCGTGATAATGTTACCGATGGTGGAATCGAACATCATGGAGAACACTAACCCAAACGGCGCATCCGATTTAGCCAGTTCGGCATTGGGCACAATCCCTTGGATCACCGTGGTCGAAGCAATGTAAGTGATGGCCGAAAACACGGTCGCCAACATACACGCCAGCGGCACATTACGTTTCGGGTTCTCCACCGCACCGGAGTTCACCCCCGCCGATTCGATACCAAGGAACGCCCATAAGGTTAATGCAATACCGGATGACATAGCCGTCATCGGACCCACATCGTGCGGATTCCAGCCCTCT
Organism: Photobacterium japonica; assembly: GCF_050337005.1. Lineage (NCBI taxonomy): Bacteria > Pseudomonadati > Pseudomonadota > Gammaproteobacteria > Vibrionales > Vibrionaceae > Photobacterium > Photobacterium japonica. The sequence continues at coordinate 29,392 of NZ_JAKJSN010000016.1, forward strand.
GCAAACACCTTAGGGTCAAACCAATACCACCCGATGATGGACACCCCGAGCACTGGAATGATCACCCCCCACACCGTCACAGAGGATATTCCCCCCGTAATTTTGGGGCCACGCATATTCGCCAATAAGGTTAAGGAGAGGATAGTGATCACCCCAACGAAATTATGGATGGGACTGGTTTTTAACCAGGGTATGAAGGTTTCCAGATACCCCACGGTCGACACGGATATCGCCACGGCACTGATCACCAAGCAGACATAGTAGGTGTAGGACGCGATGAAGAAACTGGATTTACCGTGGGCTTTTTGCGCATAGGCGGACATCCCGCCGTCTTCAGTACAATACATCCCACACTTTGAAAAGGCATACGCGATACACAGCGCACCCACCGCGGTGATCCCCCATGCCAGTAATGCGATACCGCCAGTGGCGGCCAAACTCGAGGGCAACAAAATAATCCCCGACCCCATCATATTTACGGTTACGATGGTCGTTAATCCCATCAAACCCATTTTATTTTTGGATTCACTCATTGTATCGCTACGCTCCCCATAAGGAGACACACGGATCCCTGTGATGCCTCAAATAATCAAGCCTTACACGATGATAAGCTTAGTTTGCTCTTTCAACTTCGCCACCGAAATACACAAGACAAAAACCGTCATAGATGACACGGTAAAAAAATGCGGTTTACTTTTAAGACAATCAGAAAAAAGCCGGCGATCACGACACAAAACGTGACGCTAGCGATGTGGAAAAAGCGTGTGGGAAGAAAGACGGTAAAAGAATAAAGAAGAAAGAAAGGGAAAAAAGGGGGAAAAGCGAGCGAGAAGCGCGTAAAAAGGCAGGTAACATGGAAAAATAGCGTTCACCGTCACCAGAAAACGCTATCTCGAACGATTAACCCGACACTCAAGTGATCGGCAAATACCTTGATGCATGCGTGATCAACGATTCATAGTGACCAAATACGGGCTTTCCATCCACAACACGGCGCAACATGTCTAACGCCACCGTCGCGATGACCATGCGATGATCGCGGTAAGCGTACTGTCGACGGGTTGATACCGTTTGAGACCACACCCCATTCGCCGAAGCCAACGCCAGCGTGATCTGTTGATCATCGCAGTGGCTGACCGCCAGTGCCAATGATGCATCACTATTATTGAGCGCATCACACGCCATCGCCTCAGCGTCGTTGTGTGCCGAGCTTGGACTGACCGAGATAGGGCTGACCACCGCACTCTTGTTCACAACCGTACCCTGACACACCAAATCGCCAAACTCGGCATCGTGCAATGCATTGATCACCGCTCCTCCGGTATAGCCTTCAACTACAGCGAGCGTCTGTGATGATGCCGCCATCGCCAGCTTTAAGGCGTCAAGCAATGGCTGGCCTTGTCCCACCACATTCTCCCCTAACAATGCGGCAATCTGTTGATAGAGCCCGTCGGCCTCCGAATGCCCGAGTGGCACAAACACTTTCACTTCAATAAACGGCAAGTAAGAGCGGTAGCCCAACTCAAATCCTTCTGGCAAGACAAGAGGATCCAACATTTCACTGATCCCCGACTCTGATAAGCCAAACGTATATAAGCGTAAACAGTCCCGATCTGTTTGGTTTGCCGCGAACGACGCAGAAAGCCGTGGCAATATTTGCTCATGCACCATCTGTTTAAATTCACGCGGTACGCCGGGCGTAAAAAAGATCCACGCTCGGTTTAACCGCATCGCAAACCCACAAGCGGTACCAATCGGGTTATCAATCAACTCAGCCCCTGCCGGTAACATCGCTTGCTTAATGTTTGTCGCAGGCATCTCACGCCCAACCCGCGTGTATTTTTCCTGCATCTGGGCGACCCAATGGTCTGACAGCTCTAATCCCACATCAGCCGCAATCGCAGCAGCCTGTGCGGTTAAGTCATCTGTAGTGGGTCCCAATCCGCCATTCACCACCACAATATCGGCGGTCAAGCTACAATGCTCAATTTCCTTAGCCAGTTGCTCACGTTGGTCGCCCACCGTGGTTCGGCGTGTCATGGCAAAACCCTGCTCAAAAAACAACCAAGATAACCACGCGGCATTGGTATCGACGATATCGCCGTGCAGTACTTCTTCTCCGGTACTGATCATGACCACTTCTAACATGCTGTCCTCTGCGCCCTGTTTAACCTGTCTTAACGGTATACCAAATCACCACACTTTCCGATCTATCTCACTCTTTTTCCGATATAAAAAATCAGAACTGCGAAGACAACCGCTCTTTTTTGATAAGGCTATTAATGTCTACGCTTCCTTCGACAATTCCCCTTCAACAACTCAATGTAAAGATTAATTTACATGCAAATAAAGATAAGTTGACAGTGGATAATTTGATCGATAATGTACAGCTCAGAGAAAAATTACAACAAACCTTAGAGTATAGCAATATACGACCACCTTAATAGGGAATAACATGCTATTAACCTATTCAACGTCTGACTATCGATAGCCGCAACGGCCAAGTCAGATGTAATTAATTATTTACACCCTCTTGATTTCGCTGTTGTGGCTGCCACCTGATTGGGGAGTAACCACGGGTGTTCGCACCTCTCCCGCCTATTTATTATCTTTGGGAGCAACAGAAATATGTCCATGAACAAAACATTCGGCAGTATGCTGATCATCGCAGGTACCACTATTGGTGCCGGTATGCTGGCTTTACCTCTGGCATCTGCCGGGCTTGGGTTTACCACCGCCACCCTCATCATGTTCAGCATTTGGCTACTGATGACCTACACCGCATTATTAATGTTGGAAGTCCACCAGCACGCCGATAACACCGCCACCTTAAATTCACTTGCTCACCAATTGCTGGGCAAAAAAGGGCAATACCTCGCCAGTTTCGCGGTCGCTTTTTTAATGTACTCATTGTGTGCGGCCTACATTTCAGGGGGCGGCGGCCAATTGAACGATAAGCTGACCCAGTGGGGTGGACTCAACGTACTCCCACAAATCAGTGCGGTGGCGTTTACATTGATCATTGCAACCATTGTCGGGATCGGAACCCACTCGGTCGATATGGTGAACCGCCTTTTGTTCACCCTGAAAATTATTGCGCTGGTAGTCATGCTGGGGCTGTTAGTGCCCAATGTTGACGGCGGACACTTGGTCAATATGCCGGTAGAAAAAGGGCTGATCCTGTCTGCGCTACCTGTCATTTTCACCTCATTCGGCTTTCATGGCAGTATCCCGTCGATTGTGCGTTACATCGGCATGGACATTAAAGCACTGCGCAAAATCATGATTTTCGGTTCGTCATTGCCACTGATCATTTACGTATTTTGGCAGCTGGCCAGCCAAGGCGTCATGAGCCAATCAGCTTTGATGGCGAACAACAATTTGGGGGCTTTCATTGCGTCACTGAACACTTTGCTGCACAACCCGATGGTCAGCCAATCCGTCTCCATTTTTGCTGATTTGGCGTTAGCGACGTCCTTTTTGGGGGTGAGTTTGGGCTTGTTTGACTTCATTTCAGACAGCTTTAAGCGTGATGGCGTGAAATACGGCCGTTTACAAACCGCCTTCATTACCTTTGTGCCGCCGCTTGGCTTTGCCCTGTTCTACCCACAAGGCTTCATTATGGCACTGGGATTTGCGGCGATTGCCTTAGTGATCCTCGCTATCTTCCTGCCGGTTGCCATGGTGCGCGCACAACGTAAACAACGCATCAATGCCCAAATCAATGCAGAGCCCGCTTACCAAGTGGCGGGTGGCACACCGGCACTGATCATGGCGACCACCGCAGGTATCATCATTATCTCCGCCCAATTGCTCCAAATGGCCGGTAAAATTCCTGCAGTAGGCTAAGCTCAGGGCAAAAAGAGGTGGCAATGTGCATTTATTGCACAATTGCCACCTTTGTAATTATTAAACAGTGAGTTAAGTCTCACTGGTTAACAATAAAAGACGAATTACCGCGCAAAAACGCACTTAATGAGAGAAAAAAAACCGCATCTATGTTAGCGATTATGAATAACCGCTAGGCATTTCTTCCTTTTTCAGTGATACTCCCCGCCCTTAAACCCTGTCTCACTTGATCTATCGCGGAGCGTATCTTGCGCACTTCACTGTTATCTTCGTTTGTTTTAGGCTGTGCTATCAGCTCACCAGCCCTTGCTTGGTATGACAACACCCCTTACACAAACAACCATGCCTATGCAAATAACCACACAGACACGACAACTCAACAAGGTACGTTTCTTAACCATTATGCCTTAACCTCGCCATCAACGTTCCGCTACAGCGCAACGACGGATGCTGGCACTCAGGCGGCGACCACCACAGAGCAATCCGTCAACATTTTGCCGATGCACCTGTCTGTCGCCTCAGAAAAAAACTGGGACTACCTGCTTGAGCAGTCTTACACCATTTTCGGTTTAAGTGTGGCGACCGTGGGGATGATGACCTTACTGCCAGAAAGCATCACCAAGTGGGATGAAGAAGACCGTGATTTAAGCGGACTGGGCCAAAAATGGTGGGATAACGTGAGTGAAGGTCCCGTTTGGGATAAAGATGACCATGTCCTGAACTACGTCATGCACCCATATTTTGGTGGTGTTTACTACACGGCTGCCCGTCATTCCGGCTTCAATGAGTGGGAATCCTTCTTATATTCCGCCACCATGTCGACGTTCTTCTGGGAATACGGCGTGGAAGGCTTCGCTGAAGTCCCGTCGATTCAAGACATCATTGTGACACCGCTATTCGGTGCCGCCGTGGGTGAATGGATGTTCCAGACTGAACTCGAGATCACGGCACGCGGGGGAGAAGTGCTCGGGTCAGAGACCATCGGTAATGTCAGCCTGTTCCTGCTCAACCCTGTTGGTCACATCCATTACTGGGTCACCGATTGGTGGAAGGGCGACTCCGATGTCAGCCTGACTTACTCGCCGTGGTTTGGTARTGCTGACGTCGCGCAATTTGCGATGGATTCAGGCGCCAACTACGACAAAGCCTTTATCGGTTTAGAGTTAAAATTGGCCCTGCAATAGAACGGATGCCTTTAGTCAGTAAAGTGACGTAGCTAACGCGTCCTTTACTGATTTTCAACATTTAAGACCGAATAATTCATCGTTCATGAAGTAAGGTCACGCTTTGGTATTATCTCGATATTTCAACACGATATTTTGAGATAGCATTTTCAATAATCACAATAAATTATAAGCATTGGTGATGAACCAGATTTTTTCGATGTTCGAATACCTACAATCACCGGTTTGGGTTTTCGACATTCACCAAAAACGCATTCTCTGGGCCAATTCGGCCTCACTCCCGCTGTGGGATGCCGAAAGCCAAGACGCTTTATTAGCGCGCGATCTTCAACGCGATATGTCACTGGCTGTCAGTGCTGTGCTTGAAGGCTATCTGCCCCGTTTTGAACAAGGCGAAACCATTAAAACCTGGTGGACGTTTGCCCCTAATGGCGCATTTAAAAAAGCCCTCTGCCATTTTTCGGGGATCCCGCTTCCCGATGGTTCTCTGGGTATGCTGGTTCACGTGATTGCCGAAGAGTCTGGTCTTCGTCATGAGCTCGCCCTGTCCAGTGGTGCCAACCTTTCTCTGTTATTTGCCGCCTCTGGTGACTTGATCAGTTCCAACAACACCTTTGCCCATGAGTTCGGTGACCAGCTTCCTGATCTTAATAGCTTTTTAGGTGATGCCAAACTGGCACAAGAATGGATCGACACGGCCCGTCAAGGCCGCCCTTTCTCGACCAAGCGTTTGTGTTGGACGGGTAAAAGCCATTACTGGTTCACCATTGAAGGCATGTGGCTTGACGACAAGCAGCTGTTGTTGCTGGACATGGTGAATATCAGCCAGAAAAAAGAAGAGCAGAATAAAGAGAAATACAACGCGGAACATGATTACCTCACCGGTCTGTTAAATCGCCGGGGGATCACCCATGCCATTATTCAGCATCAACCTAGCCTGCATGCGTATAGCTTGTTGTTTCTTGATATTGATGGCTTCAAGCTAATCAATGACACCTATGGCCATGCGGTGGGCGATAAGCTGCTACGCGCCATCGCCATTCGCCTGCAAGAAGCGTTGCGCTTCAAAGGGCTACTGGCGCGCTTTGGTGGCGATGAATTCATTATTCAAATCGAACACCGCAACATCAGCGATCCGACCCGCTTTGCACAGCAACTGATCAAAGCACTCAACCGCCCTTTCCACCTCAAAGAAGTGGGTGAGCTGTCGATCGGGTGCAGTATTGGTACCTCTCAATACCCACAAGATGCCAAAGACATTGAAACCCTGATCACGCAAGCCGACATGGCGATGCATCGCGCCAAGCTACGCGGACGTAATCGCAGCCACCATTTCTCGCCGGACATGGCTGATGCCCTGTACCGAAAAATGACTCTGCGTCACCACCTGACGCTGGCATTAGAAACCGAAGCGTTTGAGCTGTACTATCAGCCCATCGTCGACATGAAAAGCCACAAGTTGAAAGGGTTTGAAGCACTGATCCGCTGGCACGATGAAGAACTGGGGCACGTCTCACCCGCGGAGTTCATTCCACTGGCGGAAGAAACGGGCCAGATAGTACCGCTAGGGAAATGGGTTCTCAAAACCGCCTGCCAACAACTGGCGCTGTGGCGAGAGAAGTACAACAAACATTTCATCATGAGTGTGAACTTATCACGGGCGCAATTGCAATCAAGCTTAGCCCCTTCCGTTGAAGCCTTGTTGATACAACATCAGATCCCGCCATCCCGACTGGCATTGGAACTGACTGAATCCACCATGCTGCAAGACTATGATGAAGCCAAACAATGCTTGGAAGATCTGGCGTCGCTGGGATTGGAGTTGTATCTGGATGACTTTGGCACCGGCTACTCATCGCTCTCACAACTGCAAGATCTGCCAATCAGCACCGTGAAACTGGATCAGAGCTTTGTTCAGGGAGAGCACAAAGGCAGCCAAGCCATCATTGAAGCAACCCGCGCCATTTGTGAAAAGCTAAACCTGAAAGTGGTGGCGGAAGGGGTAGAAACACTGGCCCAACTTCAGTACCTACAAAAATGCCGCTTTGACTACTGCCAAGGGTATTACTTAGGTCGGCCGATGCCAGCCTATGAGCATGAAGCCCGTCACTTCTCTCTACAAAACACGATACCGGGCACCAAGTACTACTACTGACGGTAACGCTTCGGTCACGCGCCTCTACCCAAGTAGAGGCGGATTTTCTCATCCCTGTTGACTACGCCCAATGCGGTGCAAGCCCCTGCCACATCGCAATCACACCCGACACTGAACATAACACCAGCAAGGCATAACGCAGCCATTCGGCTTTAATCAAATGCTGAATACGGTACGCAAAAAGTGAGGCTAAGATAGGCGCAGGCATGATCATCATACCGTATTGAAAGTGCCACCAACTAAAGTGGCCTGTCGCGGTTAACGCAGCCAATGACAATAAACCACTGAATGCAAAATAACCGGCTAAATTCGCCCGAAGTTTGGCCGCTTCCGCATGTTGCAACACCAAAGCCATCGGTGGCCCACCAATCGATGTCGATGTCCCCATCAACCCCGAGGCAAACCCCGCCCAAAATAGCGCTTTAGGCGTGGGTTTGATCCGCACTTTTAATAAACTGATCCCAACCGCCGTCAATACCCCAATCCCCAATACCAATGCCAAGGATTGAGAGGTGATATAGAGCAGCAACACACTGGCCACAAGCGTGCCAGGAATACGGCCGAGAAACGCCGCCCCCAGCCCTTTGAATGACAGCATGGCACGGTATTGCCACATGTTGATCAAGGCCAGTACAAAACCAACCAAACAGATGACGCCCGGCACAAACCGTGGCTCGAAGTAGTACACAATTGGCGCAGCGACAATCGCCATCCCAAAGCCGACCGTACTTTGTACAACACAGCCGGCGGCGAGCGCCAACGCGCAATAAATTAAGGTGCTGGTGTCCATGTTGGCACGATCTCCGCGTGAATAAGTAAGTTCCTTGGGGTAATAGGTTTGTCGCAGAAGGTGCCGACCGTGACATGGTAGCCCGCCTCTTCCATGAAACACGCCCGGTCATATACCAGCCACATTTCTAATGGACGGCGGAATAACTGTCTCAGCAATTCCAAGCGTTCAACCCAATGAAAACGCGTTTCGCCCATCTGTTGCCAGTGGGTGAAATCAATATCAGCCGGCAACAGCAGGCCTTTTTCTGCGGCAGCCCACTGACAGAAGGCGGCAAAGCCCTCATTGAGCAAGGCCTTTTGTACGTTCGGCACCGGAATATAACGGTCCTGTCCGCTCACCGCCCGCTGCAAGCTATCAAAGCCCAAACGGAAGCTCACTTCGACAAAGCGTAAATTACGTACCCGATTACCGGCAGTCACCGTTTCCTGCAACGGTAGACGCAGATCATGTTTCGACAACTGCAACGCGCTCTGTTGCGCTTGCAGAGAAAGCGGCTGATAGGCTTTGCCACGGATCAAGTGATAGCAGCACGGTGAAATACTCACTGCTTGCCCCCGCTTAGCCGCCACCCGTTGTAACAACGACACATGCAAATCCCCACAAGCGTGCAGTGCGACCGCATGCTGCTGCGGCTGAATGTATTGCTCACTGTCAGGAGAAAACGCATCACCGTGCACAAACGTCATGTTTAAGCCCAGTTTTTTCGCCGCCTCATCACCACTGTCACACAGTGCCTGTTGCCATTCCAAACTCACCACGGGTGTCTGATGCGTCGCGGCCAATACGCGCCCCAAGAAGCCTTTTCCGGCACACCATTCCAACCACGGCAAAGACAGTGCCGGCAACACGCCGTTAAACGCATGCAGTTGCGTCCACTTTCGCCCCGGAATGCCAGCATCCAATCCACGCGGCGTGGCGCGTTCCGTGTGTGGTAACGCTGAAACGTGTGTCAGTGCGGTTAACGCCTCTGCCTGTGGAATCCATGCCTGCAATGCTGAGCACAAGGCAGCAGGATCCGCCAAATACTGCGCAACGTCCTCATCGGTCAGTGACACCAACCATTGATACAGCGCAGGATGGCGCGCCTCCCACGCGGCCGGCGTTTCGGCAAACGGCATGAACTGCCAATAATCACGGGTTTCAACCAACAGGCTGTCGAGCTGAGAAAAAAGCGGGGCGTGCATGAATTACTCTAACGAAGTCGAACAAGGCAGCGATTATACCCAAGCAGAGGGAAATACGCCGATAAAAAGTGCAGAAAGAGACTCTGTCTTTACAAGAAAGAACATCAGCGACGAGCAGAGGAAGGAGGCGCGGACGACAACAAGGTAAACAAACGGCAGGCTACTACGGGGCAGCCTGCTGATAGACGGTATTCCAGCTTATTTTACGGGTAAGGGAATATGGGTAAACATGGCTTCAATTTCCGCATTGCTCTTGAGTGCAACCGCTTGGTCGACAACATTGCGGGTTAAATGCGGGGCAAAACGTTCCATGAAATCGTACATGTATGAACGTAAGAATGAGCCTTTCTTAAAGCCGATTTTGGTCGTGCTGGCCTCAAAGATATGGCTGGCATCAATCGCGACCAAATCACTGTCGATCTCCGGATCCATCGCCATGCTCGCAATCACGCCCACGCCAATGCCCAATCGGACATAGGTTTTGATCACATCCGCATCTGTCGCGGTGAAGACGATACGCGGTGTCAGTCCCGAACGATTAAACGCACTGTCTAGCTCTGATCGCCCCGTAAAACCAAACACGTATGTCACCAATGAGTACGCGGCCAAGTCATGAATCGTAATGGCTGATTTTTTCGCCAACGGGTGATCCGCTTTCACCACAATGGAGCGGTTCCAGTGGTAACACGGCAACATGATCATGTCTTGATACAGGTGCAAGGCTTCCGTCGCAATGGCAAAATCCGTGGTGCCTTTGGAAACGGCATCCGCCAACTGTGTCGGTGTGCCTTGATGCATGTGTAGGGTCACTTTCGGATAACGTGCAGTAAACCCTTGGATCACTGCTGGTAATGCATAACGCGCCTGCGTATGCGTGGTAGCAATGTTCAGGGTACCCATTTCTGGATGCGTATGCTCACCGGCCACGGCCTTAATGCTTTCCACACGAGAGAGAATATCACGCGAGATCTTAACAATCTCTTCACCGGCAGGTGTCACCTTGGTTAAGTGCTTACCACTGCGTTCAAAAATCTGGATGCCGAGCTCATCTTCCAGCAAACGCACCTGTTTACTGATCCCCGGCTGTGACGTGTAAAGGCTCTCCGCCGTAGAGGAAACGTTAAGGTTATTGTTCACAACCTCAACAATATATCTTAATTGTTGTAATTTCATGGTACCGCCTATTTATAGTCCATTATATCAATGCAACCATGTATGACCTTACGTTATATCTTGAATGACGGTATTTGCCTAGTCTTCGTTGAATAAAATATGGTCAAATCCGCCTTTTTGGCCGCACACATCTTTGCTTAATTGTTAACGACTCTCAGTCGCTTATCCCTCTTGATAAAACACGCAAAAGTCACAACAAAACTAGGCCGTCTTGGTGAGATAGTGTATCTTATAAGGCTTAATGTAAGTGCGGGTGGTCATCAAACCTATGAGTATGCCATTAGTCATTGGCCTGGTAAGCCTATTGCTGGTATTGATTGTTGGTTACAACATCATTATTCAGTATCGTCAACAACTTGAGAGCAAAAAGCAACAAGAGCTATCGAAGTGCATTGCGATCATAAATTCCAGTGAAGATTTGATCGGCAACGCCCATCATTTACCCTTCAGTAAAGAGTTGTTGATGTGCTTAAATCGCCGTGTTCTCTTTACCCTTGAAAACATGAAAGAGATTGATCCGGCCGATAAGTCGCTGTCCCAGCGCATCAGCAACGTGTCTGAGCAGATCCGCCAATTGCAGGAAAACTATTCCAGCGCCGATGTGGCCAATTTCAAAGTCCCGACCACCGACCAACAAGCTCTAGGCATGTTGCAATTGGTAAAGCGCTTGAAAGCCACCATTCGTAACGAACACAGCAAAGGCCGTATGCCAACGCAGTCTTTCGTGTCGGAAAATGCACGCTTAGAAGGCCTGCAACTACGCATCAACATTGAGAACGTCGTGAAGCGTGCTAACGAAGCCCGCACCAAGCGTCAGCTAGGCACAGCGAAGCAGTTGCTGAAAAAGGGCATTGAGGTCTTGGCGAGCAAAAATGACAACTACGCCAATCAGGCGCGTGAAAAGTTGCAAATCATGCTCAGTGAGATCGACAACAGCCAGAACTCCAGCCACGAACAGTTGCGTCAGCAGATGATCGACAAAGAGCAGGACGAATTAGACGTGCTGTTCCAACCTAAGCGCAAGTGGTAACCAAGCCGTAACGGGTGATCTACCCTGCCATGTATTCTAAGGCCACGCACTGCGTGGCCTTTCTTTTATCTCGCCTTCTCTGTCTCACTTTCACCGCTCCCGCTTATCCCTACCCTATTATTATCGTGATACACCTTCTTTCCTCGGCGCCTCATCCTTCCTTCTCATCGCTTATCGTCAATTTCTCGATACACGCTGACTGATTCCATTTCGGCGATGCGCAGCCACAAGCCCAGCATCAGGATGAAAACGCATAAAACAGGCATAAAAAAACCGCCTTTCGGCGGTTTTTATGATTCAGCGATCAAGCACGACACGGTGATTACTCAGCCTCTTCTGTGCTGTCTTTCTTCGGCTTCTTACGCTTGTCCGTGATTTCCCACTTGTCACCCACGTACAACGCCGTCCAACCTGTTGGCTTGCCGTCTACTTCAGAACGAACATAGTTCTCTTTCGTTTTACGGCTAAAGCGCACAACGGTCGACAAACCGTCTGGGTCGTGGCTTGGTGCTTCCGTCAGGTACAAGAACTTCTCAGACAAACGGTCTTTAAAGCGTACCAACTCTTCCACCAACGGTGCACGGGTTTCGCGTGATTTCGGGAAGCTACTTGCTGCCATAAACAGGCCTGAAGCACCGTCACGTAACACAAAGTAAGCACTCGTATCTTGGGTACATGGCAACTCAGGCAGATGCACAGGATCTTCCTTCGGTGGTGCCACTTCGCCATTCTTCAGGATCTTACGCGTATTCTTACAGCCTTCGTTCGTACAACCCATGTACTTACCGAAACGGCCGTTTTTCAGCTCCATGTCCGAACCACACTTATCACATTCGATAACCGGGCCTTCGTAACCTTTGAGCTTGTATTCACCTTTCTCAACCACAAAACCATCACAGCCCGGGTTGTTACCACACACGTGCAATTTACGTGTTTGGTCAATCAGGTACGCATCCATCGCGGTGCTACATTTCGGACAACGTTTCTTCGCACGCAATGCGGCGGTTTCCACGTCTTCCTCTAGCACGTTCACCACACCGTCTTCGTTACCGAGGTTGATGGTGGTTTTGCAACGCTCTTTCGGCGGCAACGCATAACCAGAACAGCCAAGGAATACGCCCGTCGATGCCGTACGAATACCCATTGGGCGTTCACACGTTGGACACTGGATATCGGTCAATACGATATTGTTCGGCTTCATGCCGCCTTCAGCTTCATCCAGCTCGGCTTTTTCAAGCTCGGCGGTGAAGTCGCTGAAGAACTTATCCAGTACGCCTTTCCAGTTCGCCTCACCTTCTGCGATTTTATCGAGATTACCTTCCATACGGGCAGTAAAGTCGTAATCCATCAGATCCGCAAAGCTTTCATCCAAGCGATCAGATACGATTTCGCCCATCTTCTCAGCGTAGAAACGACGCTGATCCACATGCACGTAACCACGGTCCTGAATGGTCGAAATGATCGACGCATACGTCGATGGACGGCCAATACCGCGTTTTTCCAGCTCTTTCACCAACGCGGCTTCTGTGAAGCGTGCTGGCGGCTTGGTGAAGTGCTGCTTAGGCTCTAGCGCCTCAAGCTGTAGCGTTTCACCGACGTGCACCATTGGCAACGTCGTATCTTCATTCTTGCCAGAAGGACGCTGTACTTTCGTCCAACCAGCGAAGCGTAGCGTACGGCCTTTGGCTTTCAAGGTGAAGTCACCCGCTTGTACCGTGATCGTACTGGAATCGTACTGTGCCGGCACCATCTGACACGCCACAAACTGACGCCAAATCAGGTCATACAGTTTGATTGCATCTTGATCCACGCCTTCCAAGTTTTCCGCTTTCACATCGACACTCGATGGGCGAATAGCTTCGTGCGCTTCTTGTGCGTTGCCTTTACTGCCATACACAATCGGCTGAGCGGGCAAGTACGTATCACCGTATTCATTGGTGATAAATTCACGAGCAGCTTCAACGGCTTCTTTCGACAAGTTGGTCGAGTCCGTACGCATATACGTGATGTAACCTGCTTCATACAAACGCTGGGCTAAGCCCATGGTGCGTTTTACCCCGTAACCTAGACGGGTACTCGCCGCTTGTTGCAGCGTCGAGGTAATGTACGGTGCAGACGGCTTACTGCTGGTCGGGCGATCTTCGCGCTCGGCCACGGTGTAAGCGGCTTTTTCCAACAACGCATGCGCAGCCATGGTATCGGCTTCGTTAACAGGACGGAATGCTTTACCCGCCTGCTGTGCCACCATCAAACGCAGTGCATCGCTGCCTGCGGTCAAAGTGTTGGCATGAATGTCCCAGAATTCTTCTGGATCAAACGCTTTAATCTCGCGCTCACGCTCAACAATCAGCTTAACGGCCACCGACTGTACACGGCCGGCAGACAAGCCACGCGCCACTTTTTTCCACAACAGTGGCGAGACCATAAAGCCCACCACGCGATCAAGGAAACGACGTGCTTGCTGGGCATTCACCCCATCAATATTCAGTTCACCAGGCTGTTCAAACGCCTGCTGAATCGCATTTTTTGTGATTTCGTTAAAGACCACTCGTTTGTAACGCGCATCATCGCCACCGATGATCTCACGAAGGTGCCACGCAATAGCTTCCCCCTCGCGGTCCAAATCGGTTGCGAGATAGACAAAATCAGCATCTTCAGCCAGCTTCTGCAGCTCGCTAACGACCTTTTCTTTGCCCGGCAACACTTCGTACTGCGCTTCCCAATCGTTGTAAGGGTCAACACCCATTTTACCGATCAGCGCCTTACGATCTTTTTCTTGCTTAATCGTCGCTTTTTCTTCCGCGCTCAGGCCTTTGGTCGAGGTCGCAGCGGCTTTCTTGCCTGTACTACGTGCACCGGTCGGCAAATCACGAACGTGACCTACGCTTGACTTAACAATGAAGTCCTTACCCAAGTACTTATTGATAGTCTTCGCCTTGGCTGGGGACTCCACAATAACGAGTGATTTTCCCATAATAATTCTATTACGTCCTCGTGCTCACAAAAAATAAAAAATAAAAACAAACAGTTGCACGCAAGAAACTCAAGGTAGCACGGCAAGCTGGTACACCAAACTGATTACGTAACGCTTCAAAGCGAGGCTCACAACAGGGGTGAGAACACCGGCAAGCTGACACGTTACGTAATGAGATTGGTATTTACATATTGGGCTACAATCCTAGAAGGTCAACTGCTTTTTAACAAATAGAGACTGTTTGGTTGTCCCTTCTCCACTTGTTAATACTTGGTTACAGCAGGCATCTAAACAGAAATAATGGCCATGAAGCAAGCCCTTCCTCAGACTTCCTTATCCCCTTCCCTCTATATAGAGAGCACCGTCACCGCCTTTTCTCGGTCCCAATGGGCGCTAATGATTACCACCTCGTCGGCAATTTGACTATAAAAAACAGCTATTTTTTGCCATTGCTCACAGAATTATGACTTTTCAAGGGGTTAGTGAACTACTCTTTGTACAATTTTTCTCACACCTTTTCGTCAACTCGTGCTCCCTTTGACACAATTGTCTTCCTCTCAGAAGTTACTTACACTATTTGCCACCGGTCCGGGGTTTATCCGGATAACACTATGGACATTGAGACACTCATGAGCAACAAAACAACCATTAGCCCAGACAATCTGCTTTTAATTGCCAATCAACTTATCCAAGACCACGAAAGCTACCTAGATGGCATGCGTGCGACATCGGTTGAAGAACGTGATGGGGTACTGATCTTCAAAGGGGAATACTTCCTCAATGAAGAGGGCCTACCAACAGAAAAAACCACGGCCGTGTTCAATATGTTCAAGTTTTTGGCGCACAAATTGTCACCAGAATTCACGCTAGCATAAACGGTATTGCGGCGGTTGCCCGTCCGCAAAAACACCAGCCCCACCAAAGGCGGGGCTGTGTCTTTTTCTTCCGGCGATAACGCCATGCCACGAGCGTCTACGGCTCACCTCCCTTCATTTACATGAAAGGACGCTGACCACGGCTCACCCACTTCATCAGTAGGTTATCGGCCGCTTCACCCGTTGCACCCGCCAGCTTCTCTGCCAGCTTTTTACGTTGCACGTAGCGTACCTGCAACACATCACGGTCTTTACAGGCTTGGCTGATGAAATCATCACTGGTACCAATCTCGTCCACTAGCCCCAATGACAAGGCTTGCTTACCGAACCAGTGCTCACCGGTCGCCACGGTTTCAAGATCCAAACTTGGACGGTGTTCTGCGATGAAATCTTTAAACAAACCGTGCGTTTCCTCAATCTCAGTTTGGAACTTTTCACGTGCTTTATCGGTATTTTCACCGAACATCGTGAGCGTTCGCTTAAATTCACCCGCCGTCACTTGTTCAAATTCGATGTCGTTTTTCTTCAGCAATTTGTTGAAGTTAGGCAACTGTGCGATCACGCCAATGGAACCCACAATCGCAAACGGGGCAGAGATAATGCTGTCTGCCACACAGGCCATCATATAGCCCCCGCTGGCCGCAACCTTGTCGACCGAAATCGTCAGCTTCACACCCGCCGTTTTCAAACGCGCCAATTGTGACGAGGCCAAGCCGTAACCGTGTACCATGCCGCCGCCCGTTTCCAAACGCAGCAACACTTCATCGCCTTCTATCGCGATGGCCAAAATAGCCGTCACTTCTTCACGCAATGCCGACACTTCACGCGCATCCAAACTGCCGTGGAAGTCTAAAACAAACAAACGCGGCTCACGCGAATGGGATAAATCCCCTTCTTTCGCGGCTTTTTTCACTTCGCTTTGACGCGCTTTGTTCTTCTCTTTATCCGCTTTCTTTTCCGCTTTATCACGCGCTTTAATCAGCGGTTTATCAAACAAGTGGGACTCAAGTTGAGACACCGTATGCTTGTACTGCTCAGTCAAATCCGTCACTTCTAGCTCACCTTTCGATGCACCGTGATGGTCTTTCAATCCTTTCACAATGATCAGAATGGCAGCAATCGCGATCACCACCGTGGCAATCTTGGCTAGGAATAGCCCATAATCAAACAAAAAATCCAATGTTGAGTCCTCATTTTTGGCATCGACCTATTGTAACCACGTTGTCACCTGTATCGCTATGGCAATACAATAGGAAAACAAAAAAACCAATAAGGAAATAAAGCGTGGATTATCAAATCGCTGAAAACTCACTGAAAGAGAGAGTGATTCTTGTCACGGGTGCCGGGGAAGGCATTGGTCGTCAGGCTGCCATCAGCTATGCAGCACATGGGGCCACGGTAATTTTGCTCGGCCGCACCGTCGCCAAACTGGAAGCGATTTATGATGAAATCGATGCCCTTGGCTACCCGCAGCCCGCCATTATTCCGATGGATCTCATGGGCGCCAGCAAGCAGAACTATCAAGACATGATCGACACCATTGAAGGCCAATTTGGTCGCCTTGACGGTGTACTGCACAACGCTGGCGTGTTAGGTGTGTTGAGCCCGTTTGATCAAATGGATGAAGGCGCATTTGATGAAGTCATGCAAATCAACGTGAAAGCCCAGTTTCTGCTCACACAAGCCATTATTCCGTTGATCAAAAAAGCGCAAGATGGCCGCATTATCTTTACCTCATCCACGGTGGGTCATCACGGTCGTGCTTTCTGGGGCGCCTACGCGATGTCTAAATTTGCCACTGAAGGCATGATGCAAGTGGTGGCGGATGAATTAGCCAACACGCCTGTGCGCGTCAATGCAATTAACCCAGGCGGCACACGGACAGGCATGCGTGCCAAAGCCTTCCCAGCCGAAGATGCGACACTGTTGAAGACACCGATAGAGATCATGCCGCTGTACCTTTACCTGATGGGCCCTGAAAGCCGTGACGTGAATGGTCAGTGCATTGATGCGCAACCAAAACGCCCTGCCGGCGAAGCAAAATAAGGCTTCTTTTTTTGTGAACGAATAAACAGATAGATAAACGGATATTCGTAGAGAAAAGACAGACATAAAAAAAGCAGCCCTTAGGCTGCTTTTTCATTATTCTCGACACTTACTTACGTGTACGCGGTTTCGCTGGCTTGTTCTTCAGCGGATTGCGACGATTCACAGCGTTACCTGATGGCTTACGGCGTGCGCCTTCAGCATTGGGTTTACGGCGTGTATCTTCACCCGATGAACGGCGCGTGTCGTCATTCGACGGCTTGCGGCGGGCATCACCGGTTGGCTTACGGCGCGTATCATCATTTGACGGTTTACGACGTGCATCACCGACTGGCTTACGGCGCGTATCGTCATTTGACGGCTTGCGACGTGCATCACCCGCTGGCTTACGACGCGTATCTTCCACTGCAGGTAGACGACGTGCTGGCTTTTGCTCTTGCGCAGCCACATCCGCTTCTGCCGTGCGGCTTGATGAACGACGTGGATCTTGACGACCACGACGGCCACGCGGTTCTTCGCTCAAACGCTCTTCGAAACGGCGTACCGCACGACGGATCTGACGAACACCACGCTTACGCTTTTGACCTTCAACGGTCAACAACGTTTCAGTCTCAGGCGGTAGCTCAACCGTCTCACGCAGGTAGTTCACTTCCTTCAGCTCAAGCTCCATCCATCCACCGCGAGGCAGATCTTTGGTCAGGTAGATGTCACCGTAACGCACACGCTTCAGGCGGCTTACTGTTACACCCTGTGAATCCCACAGACGACGAACTTCACGGTTACGGCCTTCGGTGATCATCACGTAGAACGTGTGATTCATCCCTTCGCCGCCCGCATAAACCACGTCTTCAAAACGGGCCATGCCGTCTTCCAGTTCAACACCGCGAACCAGATTACGTACCATTTCTTCGTTCACTTCACCGAAGACACGTACCATGTACTCACGCTCAACGCGACGACTTGGGTGCATCAAACGGTTTGCTAACTCACCATCGGTGGTGAACAGCAACAAACCGCCGGTGTTCGCATCAAGGCGACCAACAGAGACCCAACGACCATCACTCAGGCGAGGCAAACGGTCAAATACCGTGCGACGACCTTCCGGATCATGGCGAGTACACAGCTCACCTTCAGGTTTGTTATAAGCCATTACACGGCAAACTTCATCTGAAGACGAGATCATCTGAATATTGCGGCCATCAATACGTACATTGACAGACAAATCTTCCAGACGGTCACCCAACTTAGCGACTTTGCCATCGATACTGACGCGACCATGTTGGATCATCAATTCGATTTCACGGCGAGAACCCTGGCCAGAACGGGCCAGAACTTTTTGTAATTTTTCACTCATAAGACAAACCTTTGTCGCCTTCACAGGCGTCGAAATATCATCGCACTTTAAGCCATCTTAAAGCGACGGCGGATTATGCCAAAAGCTGGCTGCAGTTACCACCAAAAACACGGTGAAGCACGATGATATTCCACACCCCGTGTGATAATGGCCACGGATCGTGGATTATTCAAACGGTATAGGATCACCCGCACCAACACGGACAATTTCCATCTCATCATTACTGAAATCGATCACCGTGGTTGGCTGTTCACCTAAATACCCACCATTGATGATCAAGTCCACCGCATGTTCCAATTGATCGCGGATTTCATCAGGATCAGACTCTGTTGTTTCATTGCCCGGCAAGATCAATGAGGTCGACATCATCGGCTCACCCAAGGCTTCCAGCAGCGCCAACGCAATGGCGTTATCCGGCACACGAATACCGATACTTTTACGCTTCGGGTTCATTAAACGACGCGGCACATCTTTGGTGCCTTTAAAGATAAACGTGTACGCGCCCGGCGTGTTGTTACGCAGCAAACGGAACGCCACATTATCGACCCGTGCATACACCGACAGCTCAGATAAGTCGCGGCACAGTAACGTAAAGTTGTGCTTATCGTTTAAACGGCGGATCTGACAGATACGCTCTAAAGCGGATTTATTTTCCAACTGGCAGCCCAGTGCATAGCCGGAATCGGTCGGGTAAACAATCACACCGCCGTCACGAATGATCGCCACGGCCTGATTGATCAAACGCACTTGTGGTGTTTCTGGGTGCATATAAAAATATTGACTCATTCTTCCTCCGTCGGAAGTGGGTGGCCCGTAGGCTGTTCTTCGTCAATGCGCTTCTTCTCGACTGTCCACTCATGCCAGACCTCAGTCACGCCTTTCGGTAACCAGAGATTACGTCCCAGCTCGGTCCATGGTGAAGGATAGTGAAAGTCAGAGCCCTGTGAAGCCAATAACTGAAAATCAATGGCATAGTCACCCAGTACGCGGCGTTCGACCGGTGCTTGCTGTGGCAATGCCACTTCCATCGCGTCCCCATCCGCTTCTTTGAACGCGGCGAGCAAACGCTTAATCCATTTCGCGGTCATATTATAGCGCCCAGGGTGGGCCAATACGGCTTGTCCCCCCGCTTGGTGGATCACGTCCACCGCTTCTGCAATGGCGCACCAATCCGGCGGAACATACCCCGGGTTATTGCGGGTTAAATATTGCTTAAACACGGCCTGCATGTTCTTGGCATAGCCCTGTTCGACGATCCACTGGGCAAAATGGGCACGGGTTAATGTCGCGCCATTGGCGATCGCTTTGGCCCCTGCCAACGCGCCCGGCATACGATTTTTCTCTAACCGCTCACCCATTAATTCGGCACGCGCGGCGCGGCGGGTCGCCTGCGCTTCAATCAATGTGACCAACGCAGGATGTTCGGGATCGATCTGCAAACCGACAATGTGAATATCAAAATTATGCCAAAGTGTCGATATTTCAATCCCTTTGATCAGAGTTATTGGCAAATTTTGTGCTGCAATCGCAGCCTCTGCCGCCGTCAAACCTGCGACGGTGTCATGGTCCGTAATGGCCAGTACATCGACTCGGCGCTCTACGGCGCGAGCCACCAGTTCTTCTGGCGTCAAACGCCCATCCGACGCCGTGGTGTGGGTATGTAAATCAAACAACATAAATTAAATTCTTGACTTTGGTTTTGTGAACTAGTTTACTAGTACGTAATTACTCGGTATCACGATGTATTCACGTTACAGGATATTTACATGTTACAGCAAATTCCTCATTCACTCTGCGCTTTATTTTCTTGGTGGTGGCACCACGCAACGCGGGTTGTGGAGTATGCTGTGCCTCGAGCCAGATAATTCCCGCCCGCACCTTGCGGGCTTTTTTATACCTGAACAACCAGAACGGCGAAAAAATCGTCAGAGAAAACACCAACAATCAGTGAAAAACAGCCAAATTCAGCGCCTGACCCGGCCACGACGGCGAGCGCCAACGACTTAAAAGGAAAACGCCATGATCATCGTCCTCAAGCCCAACGCTACCGAAGCACAAGCCAAAGAAATTTTAACGCGCATTGAAACAGCGGGCCTGAAGCCGCTTTACATGCCGGGTGTCGAACGCATCGTTCTCGGCGCATTAGGCGATGAGCGTGTGCTGGAACAACTTCACCTTGATGCTTACCCGTGTGTCGAAAACGTCAAACCGATCCTGACCAAGTACAAAATGGTCAGCCGCGAAGTACAAGCCCATGACACGGTTGTTCGCTTTGGCAATGCCAGCGTAGGCGGTGACAAGTTCGCCGTGATTGCCGGCCCGTGTTCGGTGGAATCAGAAGCACAACTCCTGTCGGTAGCCGAAGTCGTGAAGCAACACGGTGCCGTGGCCCTGCGTGGCGGCGCTTACAAACCCCGCACCAGCCCGTACGATTTTCAGGGCATGGGCGTAGAAGGGCTAAAACTGCTCAAACTGGCCAGTGAGCAACATGGCATCCCCACGGTGTCGGAAGTGATGGAAGTGAGTCAAATGGAGGACATGTGTGCGTACGTTGACTGCCTCCAAATCGGCGCACGTAACATGCAAAACTACGCCCTGCTTAAAGCCGTCGGCGAAAGCCAAAAACCGGTCTTGCTCAAACGCGGACTTTCAGCCACTATCGAGGAGCTGCTTTTAGCTGCGGAATACATCTATGATGCAGGAAATCCAAACATTATCCTGTGTGAGCGAGGTATCCGCACCTATGAGACAGCCACACGTAACACATTGGATTTAAATGCCGTCGCTTACTTAAAACAACGTACACACCTTCCGGTTGTCGTTGATCCAAGCCACGGTACGGGTGTGCGTGAACTGGTGATCCCGCTATCACGTGCCGCTGCGGCGGTGGGCGCTGATGGCATTATCGTTGAATCACACCTTAACCCGTGTGAGGCATTGTCTGACGGTCACCAAGCATTAACCGGTCCGATGTTTGAGCAGTTGATGCAAGAGCTAAAACCGTTTGTTGAAGCGGCAGGGAGAACGCTGTGAACACTACCCCTTTAGGCACTGGCAAGCTGGAGCTGCTGAGCCTGGATGTCCCTTACGTGGCGGAGCCGACGGAGTTGTACTACTCCGTCTGCGGCAACCGCCCACATAACTTGCTGTTGGAGTCGGCGGAAATCGACTCCAAGCAAGATCTGAAAAGCCTGATGTTGATTGATGCGGCGGTACGCATTGTCTGTCGGGGCAAGCAAGTGCGCTTGGAAGCCTTAACCGATAATGGCCTCAACGTACTGCAAACGCTGGAAAATGAGATCGCAGACGGCATTGCCGTTCAGCGAGAGAAAGCGTGCCTGATTTTACATTTCCCCACCGCCGAACGCGCATTGGATGAAGACAGCCGATTACGTGAGCCTTCGTCATTTGATGCGCTGCGCATGATCCAACACGCATTTGATCTCACCAGTCAGCCTCGCGAAGCGCTGTTCTTAGGCGGCTTATTTGCCTACGACGTGGTCGACAGCTTCGAGCCGTTACCGGCGGTCGCTCAAGACAACCAATGTCCTGACTACCTGTTTTACATTGCCGAAACCTTGTTGGTGATTGATCACCAACGCCGCAAAGGCAAGCTGCAAGCGACCCTGTTTGGTGGCGATCAATACACTGCCAGCTATTTTGAACTCAGTCGCCGCCTGCAACACATCAAAGAAGCCTGTTTAGCACCTAAACCCTTACCGGCCGCGGAATTACTGGCTGAGTGTGAGCCCACCACCAGCATCAGTGATGAAGCGTTTTGCCAACAGGTCGTCGACCTCAAGCAACACGTGATCAAAGGCGATGTGTTCCAAGTGGTGCCGTCACGTCAGTTTACCTTGCCGTGCCCGTCCCCCTTGGTCGCCTACCAAGCGCTGAAGGTTGGTAACCCAAGCCCGTACATGTTTTATCTGCAAGATGCGGATTTCACCGTGTTTGGTGCCTCTCCTGAAAGCGCCTTGAAATACTGCACCGACAGCAACCAAGTCGAAATCTACCCGATCGCCGGTACACGCCCACGCGGTAAAAATGCCGATGGCTCGATTAACTTGGATTTAGATGGCCGCATTGAGCTGGAACTGCGCAGCGACATGAAAGAGAACGCCGAACACATGATGCTGGTGGACTTGGCCCGTAACGATGTGGCGCGGATCAGTGAGCCGGGCACCCGCTATGTGGCCGATTTGCTGCAAGTGGATCGCTACAGCCATGTGATGCACTTGGTGTCACGTGTCGTCGGCCAACTGCGTGGCGATCTGGATGCGCTGCACGCCTACCAAGCCTGCATGAACATGGGCACACTCACCGGTGCACCGAAAATTCGTGCGATGCAATTGATCCGTGATGTGGAACAACGTCGTCGTGGCACCTACGGCGGTGCCGTGGGGTATGTGACCGGTCAAGGTGACATGGACACCTGCATTGTGATCCGCTCAGCCTACGTCGAGAACGGTATCGCCAGTGTGCAAGCCGGTGCCGGTGTCGTCTATGACTCGGTGCCACAAGCCGAAGCCGATGAAACGCGCAGCAAAGCGCAAGCCGTGATCAATGCCATTCGTTCGGCCCACAGTATGCCCGCCATGGGCGCGGCAACAAGCCCCCCCAAACGGTAAAGGACGCCCCATGACGCAACCACATATTGTTTTACTCGATAACTTTGATTCCTTTACCTATAACTTGGTGGATCAGTTTCGCACACTCGGGTGTTCGGTCACGGTGTACCGCAATAGCTTAAGTGCTGCACACGTAGAAGCCGCCATTGACCACGCCATCGCGGACAACGCCAAACCGGTGCTGGTGCTGTCTCCTGGGCCCGGCGCGCCAGCGGAAGCCGGCTGCATGCCGGAATTGATCACTCGCCTGCGCGGCAAAGTGCCGATGATTGGTATTTGCCTCGGCCATCAAGCCATTGTGGAAGCCTACGGCGGTACCGTGTCGGGTGCCGGTGACATTGTGCACGGCAAATCGGCCATGATGCGCCACAACCACCATCCGGTGTTTGGCGATCTCGCCAGTCCGTTGTCGATTGCCCGTTACCACTCGCTGATCGCGCAAGATGTGCCAAGCGATCTACGTGTGATTGCCGATGTCGATGGCCTGGTAATGGCAGTGACACACGACCACGATCGTGTGTGTGGCTACCAGTTCCACCCTGAATCGATTCTCACGACCCAAGGAGCCCAGCTGCTGACCAACACGCTGGCATGGGTCATGTCGTCCTCCCAATAATCGTATGACGGTATTCACGACGACACTTTAACAAGGATAAGAATTATGGATGCGACCATCTCAACGCTCATCAACAAGCTGTATGACCAGCAAGCACTGAGCCAAGACGAAAGCCAGACGCTGTTTGATGCCATCATCAAAGGCGATATCGATCCCATTGCGCTGGCGGCCATTTTGACGGCCCTGAAAATTAAAGGCGAAACCCCCGCGGAAATCGCCGGTGCCGCGAAAGCCCTGCTGGCCAACGCCAACCCGTTTCCTCGCCCTGACTATGACTTTGCCGATATCGTCGGCACAGGCGGTGACGGCGCGAACACCATCAACATTTCGACCACGGCCGCGTTTGTGGCGGCCGCCTGCGGGGTGAAAGTCGCCAAGCACGGCAACCGTGGCGTATCAAGCAAATCAGGCTCGTCGGATCTGCTCGATAAATTCGGGATTGATTTGGCAATGGCACCGGAAACCGCGCGCGAAGCATTAGACGAACTGGGTGTTTGCTTCTTATTTGCACCGGAGTACCACGGTGGTGTTCGCCACGCGATGCCCGTGAGACAAACCCTGAAAACCCGCACCATCTTTAACGTGCTGGGCCCTTTGATCAACCCTGCCCGCCCGAATATCGAACTGATGGGCGTCTACGACAATGCTTTGGTCCGCCCAATTGCGGAAACCATGGCAGCCATGGGCATGAAGCGCGCGGCCGTCGTACACGGCAGCGGCTTGGATGAAGTCGCCATTCACGGTGAAACCACCGTCGCAGAAATCATTGATGGAGAAATCAAAGAATACACCCTAACGCCGGCGGATTTTGGGCTAGAGAGCCACCCGTTGGAAGCCATTAAAGGCGGTGAGCCGGAAGAAAACCGCGCCATCATCACCAACATCCTCACCGGCAAAGGCACCGACGCGCAAATGGGCGCCGTCGCCGTCAACGTGGCCTTGCTGCTGCGCTTGTTCGGACAAGAGGATCTGAAAGCCAACACCCAGCAAGCCCTTGCCGTGATGCAATCCGGCAAGGCGTATGCGCTGGTCAGCCAACTTGCTGCACGAGGTCAATAATGGAAACCGTATTAGCCAAAATCGTCGCCGATAAACGCCTGTGGGTTGACGCGCGTAAACAGCAACAACCACTGGACAGCTTCATCGATACGCTAACCCCTAGCGATCGTTCCTTTTACGATGCCCTGTCCAGCGACAATGCCGTGTTCATTCTGGAGTGCAAAAAAGCCTCCCCGTCCAAAGGGCTGATCCGTCAGGACTTCAACTTAGATGCCATCGCCGCCGTCTATAACGGTTACGCCAATGCCATTTCCGTGCTGACCGACGAGAAGTATTTTCAGGGTAACTTTGACTTTCTCCCCGTGGTACGCCGTCAGGTGACCCAGCCGGTATTGTGCAAAGATTTCATGATTGACCCGTATCAGGTCTATCTGGCTCGCCATTATCAGGCCGATGCCATCCTGTTGATGCTGTCTGTCTTGGATGATGACACATACCGCGAATTGGCCGCGTTGGCAGACAGCTTACAGCTGGGCGTACTGACCGAAGTGAGTAACGAAGAGGAACTGACACGTGCTATCGCCCTGAACGCCAAAGTGGTTGGCATCAACAACCGTAATCTGCGTGATCTCAGCATCGATCTCAACCGTACCAAGCAGCTGGCACCAAAACTGCCGGAAGGCACCATTGTGATTTCTGAATCCGGCATTTACACCCACCAGCAGGTGCGTGATTTAGCCGCTTACGCCAATGGCTTTTTGATTGGCAGCTCACTGATGGCCGAAGACAACATTGAGCGCGCGGTTCGCCGTGTACTGCTCGGCGACAACAAGGTGTGTGGCCTGACCCATGCCGATGATGCAGCCGCCGCCTATCAAAGCGGGGCGGTTTACGGCGGGCTGATCTTTGTGTCTGGCTCACCGCGTCAGGTTGATATCGAGCAAGCCCGTATGATCATGAGCGGTGCACCTCTGCAATACGTCGGTGTGTTCCGCAATGCCGATCCGGATGCCATCATCAAAGCCGCGCACGCCCTGTCACTGTCCGCCATTCAGTTACATGGTGACGAAACCCCGGACTACGTGCAGGGACTGAAAGCACAACTGCCTGTCGAATGTGAGATTTGGAAAGCCCACGGGGTCAGCGACACCGTGCCAGAACTGGCGCAATGGGATGTGGATCGTCACCTGTTAGATACCCAAGTGGGTCAACAGTCTGGCGGCACCGGTATTGCCTTTGACTGGCAACTGATCCC
Organism: Photobacterium japonica; assembly: GCF_050337005.1. Lineage (NCBI taxonomy): Bacteria > Pseudomonadati > Pseudomonadota > Gammaproteobacteria > Vibrionales > Vibrionaceae > Photobacterium > Photobacterium japonica. The sequence goes on from NZ_JAKJSN010000016.1 coordinate 55,510, forward strand.
CGCAGCAGATCGCCAACGTATCATGCTGGCGGGTGGTTTGACACCCGACAACGTCATGGACGCCGCTCACATCGGCTGTAAAGGGTTAGATTTGAATTCTGGTGTCGAAAGTGCGCCGGGCAAAAAAGATTCATCAAAATTGAAAGCGGCATTTGCGGCTATCAGAAAGTATTAAGGACTAAACAGACTATGAGCAAAATTAACGCTTACTTTGGTGAATTTGGCGGACAGTACGTCCCGCAAATTCTCGTGCCAGCACTGGATCAGCTTGAGGCCGCTTTCGTTGATGCCCAGCAAGACCCAGCCTTCCAGCAAGAATTTATGACGCTGCTCAAAGAGTATGCCGGTCGCCCAACTGCCCTGACCCTGTGTCAAAACCTGACCAAAGGCACGAAAACCAAACTGTACCTCAAGCGTGAAGATCTGTTGCACGGCGGCGCACACAAAACCAATCAGGTTCTGGGTCAGGCCTTACTGGCCAAACGCATGGGCAAGCATGAAATCATCGCAGAAACTGGCGCGGGTCAACACGGTGTTGCGACCGCATTGGCCTGTGCATTACTGGGCCTGAAATGCCGCGTATACATGGGCGCGAAAGACGTTGAACGTCAAAGCCCGAATGTGTTCCGTATGAAACTGATGGGCGCAGAAGTTATCCCTGTGCATTCGGGTTCTGCCACGTTGAAAGATGCCTGTAATGAAGCCATGCGTGACTGGTCTGCCACGTATGACACTGCCCATTACCTGCTCGGCACCGCCGCGGGGCCACACCCGTTCCCGACCATTGTGCGTGAATTCCAGCACATTATCGGTGAAGAAACCAAAGCGCAGATCCTCGAAAAAGAAGGTCGACTACCCGATGCAGTGATCGCCTGTGTCGGAGGAGGCTCAAATGCCATTGGTATGTTTGCCGACTTCATTGAAGAAAAATCCGTCGGTTTGATTGGGGTTGAACCGGCCGGTAAAGGACTGGATACCGACATGCACGGCGCGCCACTGAAGCACGGCAAACTGGGTATTTTCTTCGGCATGAAAGCCCCATTGATGCAAGACCAGCACGGGCAAGTGGAAGAGTCGTATTCCATCTCTGCCGGTCTCGACTTCCCGTCAGTGGGCCCACAGCACGCTCATTTGAATGCCATCGGTCGCGCCACCTATGAAGCGGTCACGGATGATGAAGCCCTGGATGCTTTCCAATCCTTAGCCCGTAACGAAGGGATTATTCCAGCCTTAGAGTCGGCACACGCACTGGCCCATGCACTGAAAATGATCCAAGCCAACCCTGACAAAGAACAGCTCTTAGTCGTGAACCTTTCCGGTCGTGGCGACAAAGATATCTTCACTGTTCATGACATCCTAGAAGCAAAAGGAGCGCTGTAATGGATCGTTATCAAGCACAATTTGCCCGTTTAGCCGCCAACAACGAAGGTGCATTTGTGCCGTTTGTTACCATCGGCGATCCCAACCCTGAGCTCTCCCTCACGATCATTGAAACTCTGGTCGATGCCGGTGCCGATGCACTGGAGCTCGGGATCCCCTTCTCCGACCCATTAGCCGATGGCCCGACCATTCAGAGCGCGAGTATCCGTGCCTTAACATCCGGCACAACGCCCACCATCTGTTTTGATCTGATTGCAAAAGTACGAGCCAAATACCCGGACACCCCCATTGGCCTATTAATGTATGCCAATTTGGTGTTTGCTAACGGTGTGGATGCGTTCTATCAGCAGTGTGCCGCCGCTGGGGTCGATTCCGTGCTGGTCGCTGACGTGCCCGTGAAAGAGTCAGCTGAATTTCGTGTTGCCGCTGAAAAGCACGGTATTCACCCTATCTTCATTGCGCCACCCAATGCCGATGAAGCCACCTTGAAAACCGTCGCACAGTACGGCGGTGGTTATACTTACTTGCTTTCACGCGCAGGGGTCACAGGTACTGAAACCAAAGCCGGTATGCCGATCGGCCCACTGCTTGAAAGCTTAAAAGCCCATCAAGCCCCCCCTGCATTGCTGGGCTTTGGGATTGCCGAACCGGCGCAGGTAAAAGAAGCCATTGAAGCCGGTGCTGCAGGGGCGATTTCTGGCTCTGCGGTCGTCAAAGTGATTGAAAATAATCTGAATGATGAAGCCGCACTGTTAGCCAACATGCGCACCTTTATCAGCGAGATGAAAGCCGCCACGCGCTAACCACTTACTGACCTCCAACATCACGATATGAAAAAGGGCCACTGTGCCCTTTTCCTTTTTTCTTTTCCTCTCCCTGCTCTCGCACCTCGCACCTCGCACCTCGCACCTCGCACCTCAGCCTGCATGCTGTCACATAAATCCACATCACAAAAATGTGAGTGAATTGTCACTCAACCGATACACACTTGATAAATACTTCAATTAACCATTGAATCTGCGTAGACTTGCGGGTAAAACAAAAAGGCAACATATTGGGTTGATCATTCACATAATTACAAAATAAAAACCCAATAACACTTCAACGAGCAACAAGCACAACTGAGGTACACACCGTGTTAAAAGAAAAAGGCGTATTCGGTAATATTGGTGTGCAGGTCATTATTGCCATGTGTATCGGCACCGTGGTCGGCGTACTCATGGGCCATGACGCCAGTATTTTCGCCCCACTCGGCAGCATTTTCATTCATTTGATCAAAATGTTAGTGATACCATTGATCGCTGTCGCCATCATTTCAGGGGCTGCCGGTCTGGGCAGCAGTCACTCTGCGGGGAAAGTCGGGGTCGCCACCTTAGGCTTTTTTGGCCTCACCTCAGCAGTCGCGGTCGGGCTGGCCTTGTTCATGGGGGAAGTGTTTGAACCAGGGGTCGGCGTAGATGTGAAAGGTGTCGAAGGGCTATTTTCCAATGCCTATGCGGATAAAGGCGATCTGCCCACGTTTTGGGCGACGCTGGAAGGCATGATCCCCACGAATATCTTTCAGTCACTCACCGAAGCCAATATCCTCCAAATTCTTGTTTTCTGCCTGTTCCTTGGCATTGCGCTCTCCAAACTGGAAAAAGAACGCCGTGATCCGTTACTCAACGGGATCAATGCCATCGTCGATGCCATGGTTTGGATGATCAATGTGGTGATGAAAGTCGCACCGTTGGGGGTCTTTGGTTTGATGGCCGATGCGGTCGGCACCTTTGGGTTCAAAGCCCTTGAAGTGGTCTTAAAGCTGTTTGTGGTGTACGTGATCGCTATTCTTGTTTACGGGTTCCTGTTCTACCCGGCTCTGGTCAAACTCTTCAGTAACACCTCACCGCGTGCGTTCATCTCTGCGATGAAAAAGCCACAAGCCGTGGCGCTCTCGACAGCCTCCTCCATGGCCACGCTGCCCGTTACGATGGAAGTGTGTGAAGAAGAACTCGGCGTAAAAAATGCCACTGCCGCTTTTGTTCTGCCGCTAGGGGCGACCATCAACATGAGTGGTAATGCCATTTACTACGGCTTGGTTGCCGTGTTTTTCGCGCAACTGTTCCACGTCGATTTAGATATGACCGCTTATATTGCCATCATCTTGACCGCAACATTAGGGGCTATCGGGCAAGCCGGCGTGCCGGGACCGTCCTTCTTGGTGGTCGCCGTGCTGTTAGCGGCAGGGATCCCCATTGAAGGCCTGCCACTGCTGTTCGCGCTCGATCGTATCTTTGACATGATTCGCACCGCATTGAACATTACGGGCGATGCGGCCTGTGCCGTGATCATTGATAGCATCAACACCCGTCAAGAAACGTCACAGAAATAAGCACATCACCTACGGGTTTTTTCTCTCTCTTTGCCTATCACGCCCGTCTGACGGGCGTGCTTTTACAGGCATAGCTTGCACATGCCTTGGCGAATAGGCAGCGTTACACCAGTTGTTCCAATCCGCCCAACGAGAAACCCAGTACCATCACGGCAGCAATAATGAACGCCATCTGCACCGCCATCGAAACCCCTGCCAGTACAAACCCGACGATCGCATTGACACCAAAAACAAAGGTATAAACCGCCCCTGTAACGAAAAAGGAAACGACCGCAGCGATCACGCCCGCCCCTGAAAACACAATCAGTACCGCGCTCACTACGGCCGATAATATCGTCGCCAACACACACAAGCCTGCGCCTGGGCTGTCGACATCCAGCAACTTCGCCGCCAGCTTAATCGATAACACGGTAAAAAACATAAACACGAATATCGCGAGAACGACATCCATACGCCACCTCATCATCCATAATAACGTCAGGCATTAGTAGAACAAAAAACACACAAACACTCATGCATTAAAGGACTGAATGTTCTCAATCGTGGAGGTATCCTGATGATATTGTGTACTAACATGCAACGATGATACGTCACCATGTTCTCTGCATCCCAGCATTGACACTGGGTAAAACGTGATTGGCATCACATAATAACCCTGTATGATGGCACTCTTTTTTCACCCAAGAGGTTGTTACAATGAAACAACTCATTGACTTCATCCCCCTCATTATTTTCTTCGTATTGTATAAAACCCATGACATTTTCGTCGCCACTGGCGCCTTAATTGCTGCCACGATGGTGCAAGTGATGGTGACAGGATTTTTGTATAAGAAAGTCGAGAAGATGCAGCTGGTTACCCTCGTTATGGTCACCGTGTTCGGCGGACTGACGCTCTATTTGCATGACGACAATTTCATTAAATGGAAAGTCACCATCATTTATGCACTGTTTGCGATGGGGTTATTGGTCAGTCAATACCTGGGTAAGCCGTTGATCAAAGGCATGTTAAACCATGAGATCCAACTGCCAGAACACGTTTGGCAGCGCATAAATACCGCTTGGGCGCTGTTTTTCATTGTATGTGCATGCGTGAATGTCTATATTGCTTTTCGCCTGCCACTCGATGTCTGGGTAAACTTCAAAGTCTTTGGCTTATTAGGTCTGACCTTGGTGTTCACCCTTGCCACTGGCGGCTATATCTACCACCATTTGCCTAAAGAATCCGATTCAGAATAAGACAGAGTCGTCCCATGACTGCAGAAAATACTATCCCGCGTGGGCAACTATTGCTACGTACCCTTGCTATGCCAGCCGATACCAACGCCAATGGTGATATTTTTGGTGGGTGGATCATGTCCCAACTCGATTTAGCCGGTGCGATTTTGGCTAAAGAAATTTCTGGCGGCCGTGTCGTTACCGTTTCCGTCGACAGCATCGCATTCAAAGCGCCTGTCAAAGTGGGTGATGTCGTGTGCTGTTACGGTGAATGCAACCGCATTGGCAACACCTCAATGAGTGTGGCCTTGGAAGTGTGGGTAAAACCTGTTGCCATCGACGGTGTGGGTGACCGTTACCGAGTCTGTGAAGCAACCTTCAACTATGTTGCAATCGACAGCAATGGTCGTCCCCGTCCGGTTAAAAAAGACTAACAAATACAGGCCAAACGCCCTAACCGCTAGTTAGGGCGTTTTTTTTGAATTAGTATGTAACCCTTCTCATCCCTTATTGATTTTGCATTCGCAGCGCCCTTCTCTTGATCCACCATGGCCTGCGAGTACCAAGGAGACATGTCACATGTGGTACGTTATTTTTTCTCAAGATGTCGACAATAGCCTTGAGCGCCGCTTAAGTGTCCGTGAAAAACACTTGGCCCGCCTAAGTGCCTTACAAGAAGAAGGTCGCCTGCTGGTTGCCGGTCCGATGCCTGCCATCGACAGTGACAACCCAGGAGAAGCCGGCTTCACCGGTTCAACCGTGATCGCGGAATTCAACTCATTGGCCGACGCACAAGCATGGGCTGATGCCGATCCGTACATTGAAGCCGGTGTTTACGAAAAAGTGATCGTGAAGCCGTTCAAAAAAGTGCTGCCGTAAGCGTCGCTTCGGGAACGCCTTGAATATAAAACGGTCTATTCAACGACTTTTATCGTAACTATCGACAGAGATACCCGCATGCTAAAACGAACACTCGCGCTTTTGGCCGTCACCTTGTTGGCAGGCTGTGCGTCCAATGGTGACGACGATGCCGTGCTAAACTTGGCGAAGATGCGCGCGACGGCCATTAACAGCAAAGCCCCGTATGAGAAAATCGACCAATATCAAATCATGAAAGCGAAAGCACGTGAGAACGTGGTCGAAATCACCATTTTGTACGGCGGCGGAGGGAATACCGCACCGACCATCGCCGCAAAAAATGCCGCAATCAACTACTGTAATAATGACGAGTTAACCCCTATCGTGAGTGAGGGCGTGGACTACAACATTGTGATCATCGACATGCGAGGCCGCCCAATGGTGAGCCAGCCAGTCAATACAGAAGTATGTAGCACCCTGACAAATTGATGGTGCCTATTCCGGTTACGTGATCAGCAACACTGAAACAGCACAAACAAAAACGCCAGCATACATAGCTGGCGTTTTTTTATGGGGTAACAACCATATCACTGGCGATCGAAGATCAATACCTTCAAGCCGCCTTCCGGATCGATGTCTTTAAATTCAGGTGGATTATCCAGACGGTACTGGTAATGCAGTTCTGGGGCTTCTGTGGCCATGCCTTCAATCAAGAACGACGACGACACACCCGGATCATTCACACACGCCACCACTTGCCCTTCGGCTGTCAGCAACTCAGGCAAACGACGCAGAATTTTCTGGTAGTCTTTCGTCAGCGCAAAGCTGCCCTTCTGGAACGACGGCGGGTCGATAATGATCATGTCATACGGACCCAGCTTGCGCACTTTGCCCCACGACTTGAACAGCTCATGGCCCAAGAAGCTCACTTTCGACAGGTCATGCTGATTCAAGTGGTGATTGTCACGGCCACGGCTCAGTGCCGCTCTTGCCATGTCTAAGTTCACCACGTGCTCGGCACCACCCGTAATCGCCGCGACGGAAAAACCACACGTGTAAGCAAACAGGTTCAATACGCGTTTGCCTTCGGCGTGCTTCATCACCCACTCTCGGCCTAAACGCATATCCAAGAACAAGCCGTTATTTTGCTTACGGCCCAGATCCAGCTTGAACGTCAGGCCGTTTTCTACCACGTCCTGATAATCACGGCTCTCGCCCCACAACACCTCTAGCGGTGAGCCTTCACGGTCACGGTGCTGCAGTAACAAGGCCGAAGCACCCGACTGTTGCCATACTGGCGATGCTGCCAGAGTGCTCAACACACGGTGCAATTCAGCCAGAAAATCGTCTGAGGGCTCTTTAAACAAAGACACCAACACTTGACCGGATAACCAGTCAACCGTCAATTGTTCTAAGCCCGGCCAGCAACGACCACGGCCATGAAAAAGTCGGCGTACTTCCGTTGGCGGTGTCGCCAACGCAGCCATCAAGTGTTGCTCAAGAGTAGGTAGTGCACTAATTTCCATCACGATACTGCATTTAGTTAATGTGGATAGGATGACGCACGCATTCACGCGATCAATTTTAGCTGTTCTTGCTCAGGAAGACGGTGGCTAGCTAGCAGCACATATTCGGCTTGCATGCGCGCCTGATGCTGGCGGCGCGCACGTTGTTTAACCAGTTTACGATGTCGACGAAATGACGCCAGCCCCCAAAAACGCGTTTTATTCTTTTTTTTCTTTAATCGCATACGTAGCGATACAGAACGGGTAAGGCGCATGGTTTTCCTCGATCTAGGTGGTATCCTAGACGGGCATTATAGGTGATCTTCATCCATGGGTTAATGCCTTGTGGCCAATAAAAACGCGATTAATCAAAAATAAGGCGGAGAAAACCCGCGTTTACCGCGATTATTATCAGTAAGGCTTATTTTCATACGCTAACAATGCAAAAACCGGTGTTTTTATCACCACGAAAGAAACCGTGTGGTTATTTATCACCCAGTACCGTTTTATCCGCACAGACGCGACTCGCCCTTTATTTCTCGGCGTCGGTTTGACCTTGTTTGCTCTTCCCCGGCACCGCTGGCCAATTGAGCATCCACGGTGTTTGCCACTCGGCTAAACCGGCTTTCACTGCATCGCCTTGCCACAGTTCACCGCGTGTCGGCGGGCAAACAAACTGCCATTGCTCCCCCAAATACGGGAAACGCAGCGCGTAGGCATGCAAATACCCCCGATCCGCCGCTTCACAGCCGTAAATGTCATCGCCCGTGATCCCCGACCCCACACTGCGTAACGCCACACGAATTTGGTGGGTTTTACCCGTGTGTGGTTTACACAAGAAGAGACGGCGCCCGTCACCACCGGTGGTCGAGAAAAACTGCGTGATGGCCGGATTCTCACGGCTCGTTTCCAGCTTCCAGCTACTGCGGCGTGAGCGCGTCATGTCACCCACCACAATGCCTTGTTTTTTCTTTGGCTTCTTCGTGCCAATCGCCAAGTAGTATTTTTCAACAACCCGTTGCGCGAAGTTAGCAGACAACAATGATGCTGCCTCATGATGCCGCCCCAGCAACAATAACCCTGAGGTCATTTTGTCTAAGCGGTGGATCAAATACAGTTTTTCATCCCCAGTGTGACGGGCCACTTCCGCCAACAGCGGTTGTTCGTTGTCGTCTTTATGGACGCTGATCCCCGGATGCTTATCGATCACGAGAAAATCAGGGTGCTGGAAAACCAAAGTAAACATAGGGGATCTCTATTTTTCAAAAAACGTTTAGCGAAAACACGCGCAGTATATACCCAACCGCCACCTTCACAAAACGACCAACCCAATGAGAATTCATTGGTATTCCTACCATTTCAATGCAAAATAGATAGATATGTCACCAAAATAGCAAACGTGAATGGAACAGTTTTATCAAGTACTGACTTGGGTCGGCGTGTTTCTCTACTGGTTACTGATTGCAGCGGTCACAATGCGTGTCGTGTTCAAACGGCGAGTCGTTGGGGTCTCTCTTGCGTGGCTGATGATCATTTACATCATTCCCATCGGCGGTGTCTTCGCCTATATCCTGTTTGGCGAACTGAACCTCGGAAAGAAACGGGCCGAACGGGCCAAAGACATGTTTCAACCCTATGAAAACTGGTTCCAAGGCCTGACGGACTGCCCGGGGCACCAACCCCACCTGATGAGCGAACATGCCCGCCCTATCAACGATCTGTGTGAAAATCGGCTCGGCATCCCCGCCCTCAGTGGCAACACCCTGTCCCTGCAAGATTCACCACAAACCATTTTACGCGCCATGGTTGACGATATTCACGAAGCACAATCTGCCATTCATATGGAGTTTTACATTTGGCACCCTGGCGGGTTGGCCGATGAAGTAGCCACCGCTTTAATCATGGCCGCCAAACGGGGCGTCACCGTGCGCATTTTATTGGATGCGGCAGGCAGTATGCGTTTCTTCCGTTCTCACTGGCCGAAACTGATGCGTCATTCAGGCATCCATATTACGGAAGCCTTGGCGGTCAGTCCGATGCGTATGTTTTTGCGCCGGCTTGATTTACGCCAGCACCGCAAAATTGTCGTCATCGACAGCAACATTGCCTACACGGGCTCCATGAACATGGTCGATCCGGCCTATTTCAAAACCGATGCGGGTGTCGGCCAATGGATTGATGTGATGGTACGGGTGACGGGCCCAACCGTGCAGGTGTTGAATGCGATCCAAGCATGGGACTGGGAAGTGGAGACTGGCGAGCGTCATCTGCCAATGGTACCGGATTGCCCATTTCCCAGTGCGGTCAATGCCACCGATATGATCCAAGTGATCCCATCGGGTCCCGGCATGCCGGATGAAATTATTCATCAAACCTTGCTACTGAGTATTTATCAAGCGCGTGAAAGCGTGGTGATCACCACCCCGTATTTCATTCCCAGTGAGAACTTGCTGCATGCGATGAAAGGCGCGGCGCAGCGTGGGGTTTTGGTCGACATCGTGATCCCCGATAAGAACGATTCCTTGATGGTGGAATGGGCCAGCCGCTCTTTCTTCTCAGAATTGCTGACTGCTGGCGTGCGTATTCACCGCTTCCAAGGGGGCTTGCTGCACACCAAATCGGTGGTGATTGATGGGAATCACTGTTTGATTGGCACGGTCAATTTGGATATGCGCAGCTTGTGGCTCAACTTTGAAGTCACGCTCGCCGTGGATAACGCCGAATTTACCCAGCAACTCAGTTGGCTTCAACAGCAGTACATCGCCGATTCCCATCAAGTGGATGGCAGCACTTGGCATGATCGTTCGATCACCAATAAGCTGTTTGAACAGTTCTTCTATATGTTCAGCCCGCTACTGTAAGTATCTGCGACGATTTCCCTGCACACATTAACAATGCGCCCATGCTTGTATGGGCGCAAACGCTCTATATCCGACCTCTTTGCCATCATTGAGATAGCCTTGAGCCTGCGAGCAATGTGCTTTACGGCAAGAAACATTGAATAAGAACAATGACAAATAATCCCAAAGAGAGCAGCTTCCAGAACGTTAGCGACGCGGTCAGCGGTAACGGCTGGCGCTTTGCCTTTTCAAGTACGGCGGTGCTGGGGTGGGTGAAATCTGCAATACATTCTGACAACGCGACATACCGGCATTCGGCTTGAGGATGACAGGCTTTACACAACACCACATCCACCCACATGGGCAGATCATGCCGATAATGCCTGATAGGAGAGTACTCCCGACTGTCTTTCGGCCGCTTGAACGCCGCTTTTTCTGCGGTGCCACCATATGGGTAATGCCCCGATAACATCTCATACCACATCACGGCGATAGAAAAGAGATCTGACTGCACCGTGGCTTTTTGCCCGATGCCGCACTCGGGGGCGAGGTATTTTTTATCGCCTACCGGCACGCTTTCACTGAGCAATGCACCGGTATCATCGTTAAAACTGTCGGCCTGTACCGTGCCTAAATCAATGATCATCACCGTCTCATCGGCCGTGATCATGATGTTTTCCGGCTTCAAATCCCGATGGACGATACCTTGGCGTTGCAACGCCCTCGCCGCTTTGATCATCCCTTGCGCCAGCCGCTGCACCGCCGCCAAAGGCGGATTGGGATGCGCCGCCATCCATTGGCGCAACGTGATCCCCTCGACCCACTGGCAGACGTGGTACAAAAACGCAGACGCACATGAATCCGAATAAATACGCAAAATTTGAGGGTGCCGGATCTGCGCCCCCACCCACCCCTCGCGGATGAACCCTTGCAGATACACGTAATCCTCCGCAAAGTGCAGCGAGGGCACTTTTAAGGCATACCGTTGACCGTCTTTGTCACTGACCGCCTGATACACGTGGCTGCGTGATCCGCTGTGCACCACCTCGGTGATCGTGTAATGATCCAACCGCTGCCCAACGTTCAACACTGGCGGGATCACCCGTTGCAACAAGGCATTGAGCATTTCATCCGTCCCCCACTCGGGCAATGCCTCCACGTTCACAATCACGCAGGTGGCGTTATCCTGAACCGTCGGCGGCGACTTTTTCTTCGCCGTTTTAACCGCGTATTCATGGGTATAGACGCCATCTACTTCCCCCTTCAATGCCGCATTCACCACGTACTGCGCCTGCTTTTCTGCTCGGTTATTTACCGCGACGGTGTTTAATTGCGCCGCGTTTAGCACCGCAGTGAACTGAGCCTCGTTAGCGAACGCATCATGCACGCCGTCGGTGGTAAAAATCAGCTGATCACCCACTTCCAATGGCAGTTGTTGGTAATCCACCTCTAAATGCGAGTCCATCCCTAATCCGCGTGTCAGCATATACTGTCCGCCGTATTGCCGACGCCGGTGATCTTGGGTTAAACAACGCAGTTGACGTTTCCCTTGCGCACGCCCCCGCCGAAACAGGTACACCCGACTGTCACCCGCATGCATGATGTGGGCCGTATTCGATTTGATCACCGCCGCGCAAAATGTCGTAACCGACCCTTCATAGGCAAAGTCTCGCTGCTGGCCTTGGTGATAAAACCATTGATTCAGGCCATGCAAAATTTTACTGACCGTTGGCCGCACGCCCCATGTCGCAGGCGCGGCGTAATAGTCTTCAATGAACTGCGTCACGGTGATCTGACTGGCTTGCTGGGCATACTGACTCCCACTGACGCCATCCGCCACACAGGCGACCACGCCTTTTTGCGTGTACTCCCGCGCTTGCTGCGGGATCTTCACTGCAAATGCATCCTGATTTATAGCGCGTTTACCCGCGCAAGAGTGCCCCCCAGCCGACACCACTAAGCCATAGCGATTATTGGCCAGCACCTCTTCAATGATCACTACCGTCCCTCCTGCGCCCCTATACAACCCACATTTAGGATTTGGCGACATCGATCAATGTGATGCTGCCGTCATCATTCACTTCTGCGATTTGCCCGGCCGGCTCCTCCATCATCAGCAAGGTCACAAAGCCCACAACGGCGGTGCCTGCGATGACATAGAAGAACGTCTGGTACTCCACCAGCGATAATAGGGTGAGGTAACACACTGCCCCCACGTTACCGTAAGCCCCCGTCATGCCCGCAATTTGTCCGGTCATACGGCGTTTGATCAGGGGCACGGTGGCAAACACCGCCCCTTCTCCCGACTGAACAAAGAACGAACACACCATCGCTGCTACCACCGCAAGCCACAGCGGCCATTGGCCATCAACCTGCCCCATCAAGAAGTACCCTGCCGCCAACCCTGCCGTTAAGATCAACAGCGTCGGTTTACGACCAAACTTATCAGACAGCCAACCGCCACCCGGACGCGACATTAGATTCATGAACGCGTAAGCCGACGCGACCATGCCCGCCACGACAGGCGATAACGTGAAGGTTTCTGCAAAGAACAACGGCAGCATCGACACAACGGCCAATTCGGAACCAAAGGTGGCGAAATACAGCACATTTAAAATGGCCACTTGCTTGAACGAATAACGGTGGATTTTCGCCACAGGGGCAGAAAAAACCGTTTTATTCACCCGCCAGGCCTGACGCACTTCATACAAATAAACAACGACCAAGCCTGCATATAACGCCATTTCAACGGTCTCGCTGAGTAACCCCACCCCGCTCGGTGACAGCTTCCATGTCAGTAACGCCAACGCGCCGTACATCGGAATTTTCATCAAAAGCAACAAGAAGAAATCGCCTTTTGACGTAACTTCCATCGCCCCTACTGCTTTGGGCTTGAAATACGTCGCGCCTTGTGGCGTATCTTGCACATTGCGATAAAAGATCACCGAAAACAGCAGACTCATGGCACCGGTGATCGCCATGGCATAACGCCAACCATCCTCGCCGCCTAACCACACTGCCAAAGTGGGCAAGGTAAAAGCTGCCGCTGCCGACCCAAAGTTACCCCATCCCCCGTAAATACCTTCGGCGGTGCCCAGTTCGTTGTGCGGGAACCATTCCGAGACCAGTCGGATCCCCACCACAAACCCGGCTCCGATCAACCCCAACGCAAAACGGGCAATCGCCGCTTGAACAAAGCTGTCCGAGAAGGCGAACACCCAACACGGGATCGCACAAATCGCTAGCAGCGCTGTGTACACCAGTCTGGGGCCGTATCGGTCCGTTAGCATGCCAATCACCACCCGTGCAGGGATAGTAAAAGCTACGTTGAGGATCAACAGGGTTTTGATTTCTGCCGTGGTCAGCCCCAAGGAGGCCTTCACCGACTGCAACAAGGGCGCAAAGTTAAACCACACGAAAAAGGTAATGAAAAATGCGAACCAGCTTAAATGCAGGATTTTCATTTTCCCCGAAAAAGAAAACAGATTGAATGTGTCCTTCTCTGACACCGCACTTCTCTCTGACATACACTTCACCCTCCTTATTGATGACTAACGTAGTTAATGCACGTTACATGCCAGATCAAAACGCATTATTACATCCATTTATAATCATGGACTTAAACTAAAAAATGCCGTTTTAGCTCTGTGTATAACGTTTGAATCAACAGTGATGGTGCACAGGCGCACCATCACTGTTAATGCGCCACAGTTAATGCACGCCTAATACCTGTCGACAGATAAAAAAAAGCCCTCATCGTCGGAGGGCAGATCGATCACTAATCACGAAGAGACAAGCTCAACAATCACACCAAGATACACAATGCGTCCTTAGGACATTGCGTTTATACCGCCACTTGTACCCATCCTTGCTGACAGCGGATCGGATAGGTTTTCAGTAGGATATCCGGCTGCTCAATACACTGGCCGGTTTTCAAATTAAAATGCTGTTTAAACAAAGGGGATGCCACCACCGCGACGTCTCCCATCGAGCCAATAATGCCCCGCGATAACACGCTGGCTTTCCCTATCGGATCAAAGTTATCGACCGCATACAGCGAGTCGGTACGGGCACAGAAAAAAATCGCCACATGCTGTTCATTCAGCAACACGCATACGCCGGCATGGGACGGCAGATCCCCCTTGGCACAAATGGTTTGCCACATACGCGTGGGCGAAGGTAAGGGAAAATCATCTAAAGGATAAGTTTTCATCGGTTCACCTCATCGGTTATGTCGACCACATTGATTCGCTGAGGACGCGGATGTCGCTGCCCACGCTCAACCACGTAGTGCAAATGGGTATTCGCTTGTTCACTATTGAAGAAATGACGGAAACGCTTGAGCTTTTCAGGAGATGCCAAGGTGGTTTGCCATTCACACTGGTACTGATCCAGCGTTCGAGCAATATCGGCTTCTAACGCGTGGGCAATCCCCAAACTGTCCTCAATCACCACCTCTTTGAGGTAGGCCAATCCCCCGTCCAGATTCTCTAACCACACCGACGTACGCTGCAGGCGATCCGCGGTGCGAATGTAATACATCAACAAACGGTCTACATACTGAATCAAGGTCGCGTCATCCAAATCGACTGCAAACAGATCCCCATGGCGCGGGCGCATACCGCCATTGCCACATACATACAAATTCCAGCCCTTTTCAGTGGCAATCACACCGATATCTTTCGACTGCGCTTCGGCGCATTCGCGCGTACAACCGGATACCGCAAACTTCAATTTGTGTGGTGCTCGCAGCCCCTTGTAACGGTTCTCCAAGGCTATCGCAAAACCCACACTGTCTTGCACCCCATAACGACACCACGTATTGCCGACACACGATTTCACCGTGCGCACCGCTTTACCGTAGGCATGGCCCGTTTCAAACCCTGCATCAATCAGGCGTTGCCAGATCTGAGGCAATTCATGCAATTGCGCGCCAAATAAATCAATCCGCTGCCCCCCGGTAATTTTGGTGTACAAGTTAAAGTGTTTGGCCACTTCCCCCAATACAATCAATTTATCGGGAGTGATCTCGCCCCCCGCCACCCGTGGCACGACAGAATAGGTGCCATCTTTTTGCATATTACCAAGGTAAATATCGTTGGTATCTTGCAGTTCAAGGTGGGCATCATCCAAGACATAATCATTCCAAAACGAGGCCAGCATCGAGCCCACGGCCGGTTTGCATATATCACACCCCAAGCCAGTGCCATGGCCGTCAATCAACTCGCCAAATGTTTTAATTTGTTTGACTCGCACAATGTCGGCCAATTCTTGTCGGGTATACGCAAAGTGCTCACACAGATTGTGATTCACCGTTTCGCCCTGTGCTTCTAACGTGGCATGGAGGATCTGCTGCGTCAGCGCGGCGCACCCGCCACACCCCGTTGAGGCCTGCGTGGCCGATTTAATGTCAGCCATGGTGCAACACCCGGCCATCACCGCTTCGGTAATGGCGCCTTTTGTCACGTCATAACATGAGCACACTTGCGCGCTATCCGGCACCCCTTGCGTACCCGCAGCCTCGCTGTCATCGTCAGCCCATTGTGGCAAAATTAAAGCGGCAGGGTTCTCCGGCAAAGACAGATCATTGCGTGTGATTTGCAACAATTGCTCATAGGGGCTGACATCGCCCACGAGCACCGCCCCGATAATTTTGTCCCCCTCTGGGGAGACAATCAGGCGCTTGTAGATCTGCTCAATGTCATCACTGTAGGTGTAAGACTGTGCGCCGGGGGTTTGCCCATGCACATCACCAATACTGGCCACATCGACCCCCAGCAGTTTCAGTTTGGTGCTCATGTCAGCCCCAGCAAAGCGTTCTCGCTCCGACGCGTTTTGCGGTGTCTCGCCCTGATTGTCGTTATGCTCTACCGCGTGAATAAACCCGTGTGCTAGCACCTTGGCCATTTGATAACCCGGCGCCACCAAACCGAAGATCTTGCCCTGCCATAACGCACACTCCCCAATGGCATACACATTCGGTTTATCGGTTTGGCAATAATCGTCTATCACGATCCCGCCGCGCTCACCCACCGCGATCCCACTGTCTCGCGCCAGACTGTCTTGTGGGCGGATCCCGGCGGAAAACACAATCATGTCAGTTTCAAGGTAAGAGCCATCGGCAAACACCATGCGATAACGGCAATGGGTGCCGGATTCAATCGCCGTGGTGGCTTTGTCGGTGTGCACCTGCACGCCCAAGGCCGTAATTTGTTGCGCCAACCGCTGACCGCCGCCCTCATCTAACTGCACCGCCATGAGGCGCGGTGCGAACTCCACCACATGAGTCGTTAAGCCCATCGAGGTTAAGGCGTTGGCGGCTTCTAAGCCCAGTAAGCCACCGCCCACGACCACGCCGACTTCGCTACGCATGCCGGACGCTTCAATGGCATGCAGGTCATCAATGGTACGGTACACATGGCAATGCGACTGCTCGCAACCGGGGATCGGCGGGACAAACGGGTATGAGCCGGTCGCAAGCACCAATTTGTCATAACACACTCGCAAACCTGACGCCGTCACCACTTGCTGATGCGCATGATCAATGCCCACCACTTTTTCATTTAGGTGAAACGTCACGCCTTGCTCTTGATAAGCTTGCTCGTCTGCCAGCGCCAGATCGGCTGCCGTTTTCCCGCTGAAAAATTGACTCAACTGCACTCTGTCGTACGCCAAACGCGGCTCTTCGCTGAATGTCACAATGTCAAACCGACGCGCTTTGTCGTGTTGCAGCATATCTTGAATGAACTTATGGCCGACCATGCCATTTCCGACCACCACAATCCGCTGTTTCTGCATGCTACTCTCCCCCTTGCCTCTAAACGGCCACCCTGACGCGGCACTCTCTTTGCTATGCCGATAACGACACAGGCTGCACGACCGCTGCCATCCTTGATTGGCTTTGCTGCCACAACACGGGCAACGGCTGCGATAACGCCACCACATCGCCCACCACAATCAGCGCTGGCGAGATCACATGGTGACGCGCCACCAGCGCAGGCAAAGCCGATAACATGCCCGTGATCACCCGTTGCTCAGGACAACACCCGTTTTCGATCACCGCCACGGGCGTCAACGCTGGCATGCCCGCCGCTTGCAGGTGCGTAGCAATGTCATCAGCTTTGGTCAGCCCCATATAAAACACCAAGGTGTGATTCAGTTGCGCTAAGGCCGTCCAGTTCAACGCCCGTTGTTTTTCAATCTGTTTTTCAGTCTGCTTTTCCGCATGGGCGGTCACAAAGGTACAACCTTGCGAGACCCCACGGTGGGTTAATGGAATACCGGCATAACTGGTACATCCCGCAGCGGCAGTAATGCCAGGCACCACCTCGACCGGTATGTCGTGCGCTGCCAGCGCTTGCAACTCTTCACTGCCGCGACCAAAAACGAAGGCATCGCCGCCTTTCAATCGGCAAACACGGTATCCTTGCTGCGCTAAATCCACCAGCCGTTGATTAATCGCCCCTTGCGACAAGCTCACGCAACCTTTGGCTTTGCCGACATACAGCAATCGGGCGGAAGAGGGAAACGTGGCACGAATGGCATCACTGACCAATCGGTCATACACAATCACATCAGCCAGTGCGATACATTGGGTGGCTTTTACCGTCAGTAACGCCGGATCCCCCGGTCCTGCTCCCACCAGAGCGACCTGACCGACACCTTGCTCCTGAATAGGATTTTTGCCTGGCGGCATCGCCCGGGCTTTCGCCTGCTGACTGACCATTGGTTTACTCGCTTCATTCATTGCGCCACCCTGTCCTTGCATTTCTCTGCTCATAACAAGGATTGAGCAAAGACAGTGCCAACTTCATCATTCTGACCTTCCAGCGCTTCTCCTGCCGCTGCCCTATTTGGCATGAATCATCAACCTTTCAGTCACTTATCTCACTCTCTTTTCTTCCGTGTCGGCACGCGCTCAGCGTTCATTATCAGCATGCTCAACACACAGCCATCCCATTCATTCCTCATCGCTGCACAGTTATCGTGCAACGCCGAAGGGAATTGCACCACGTTAATAACAAGGTAAACAGTAAAGACAGGCAGAACCGTGTATGCCATGTCGCCCATCGCCATGGCATCTCACGCTTTTCATCAAGAGAACCCGCTCATCAGGCGCGCCTGAAGATCAAAAATAATCAATCAATATCAACAAGATAAATTCAAGCATTACCGACACGCACGCAATATTTGGCCGCTCGAAACGAGAAATAACCTACCCCTTGATGGCCATCCGTATCGCAACTGGTGCGAATATTGCTCCTCTCATCTATCACGTTGGTGAATGGACTTTCCCTCACCAGACACCGTTCAAGGAGTGCAGATGACGACAGCGAACAGCAATATTCAGCATCACGACGACGCACAAGGAAAAACGCACAACAGCTGGATCAAGTCGACCTGTGCGTTCTGTGGGGTGGGTTGTGGCATTGAAGCCAAGCCGGATGCACAAGGTGGACTGGCGATTCGGGGCGATCAAAGCCACCCCGCCAATAAAGGGAAACTCTGCACCAAAGGCATGGCACTGGGCGATACGGTCTCCCATCAAGGCCGGTTGCTTCAACCGCTGGTGAATGGGCAACCTCAAACGTGGTCACACGCATTGGACTACGTCGCCCAACAGTTTCAGCAGATCATTGCGCAGCATGGGCGTGAAGCGATCGCGTTTTATGTTTCTGGCCAACTGCTGACTGAAGATTACTACGTCGCCAACAAGTTAATGAAAGGCTTCATTGGCAGCAGCCATATCGACACTAATTCGCGCCTGTGTATGTCATCCAGCGTGGCGGGACATACCCGCGCGTTTGGCGAAGATGTGGTACCCAATTGCTATGAAGATATCGAACTGGCTGATGTGGTGATTTTGGTGGGAAGCAATTTAGCGTGGTGCCATCCGGTGTTATATCAACGCCTGCGCGCCGCCAAAGCGGCACGCCGAACCCACGTGGTGGTGATTGATCCGCGCACAACCGCCACCTGCGAATTGGCCGATCACCATTTAGCGCTGCACCCCGACACCGACGTGGCGCTGTTTAATGGCTTATTGGCGTACCTGCATCAACACGGTCACACCGACAACGCCTATATTCAGGCGCACACCGAAGGCTTTACCGAGGCCTTAGCGGCCACCGCCCCTTATGGCGATATCGCGCAGGTCGCGGCAGTCACAGGCTTAACGGCAYACGATATCCTCGCGTTTTACCAGCGCGTGGCGAACACGCCCCGTACGGTGACGGTGTATTCACAAGGGGTCAATCAATCGGCCGCTGGCACCGATAAGGTCAACAGCATCCTCAATACCCATCTGGCCACTGGGCGCATCGGCTTGCCGGGCAGCGGGCCATTTTCTGTCACTGGCCAACCCAATGCGATGGGCGGGCGTGAAGTCGGCGGGTTAGCGACCATGCTCGCGGCCCACATGCAGTTTGATAACCCCGAACACTGCACCCAGATCCGTGATTTTTGGCAGGCCGAACACCTCGCCACCGCCCCCGGCCTCAAAGCCATCGACATGTTTAATGCCATCGGCGACGGTAAGATCAAAGCCATTTGGATCATGGCGACCAACCCCGCCGTCAGTTTGCCTGATAGCGCACGCATGAATGCGATACTGGCTGCGTGTCCACTGGTGGTGGTGTCCGATTGCATGGCGAAAACGGACACCTTGCGTCACGCCCATGTTGCGCTGCCCGCCCAAGGGTGGAGTGAAAAATCCGGCACCGTCACCAATTCGGAGCGCCGTATTTCGCGCCAGCGTCGCTTACTGCCCACGCCCGGAGACGGTAAACCCGATTGGTGGATCATATGTGAAGTGGCGAAACGCATGGGATTTCAACACGCGTTTGATTACCGTCATGAAGCCGACATTTTCAATGAATACGCCAGTATGACGACCTTGGCGAATCCGGCCCCCAAAAAAGCCACACAACCGCATAGCGAAGCACCTCGGCAATTGAACTTGGCGGGACTAACGCACCTCACTCCCGCCGAGTATCACCAGCTGTTACCGCAACAATGGCCCGTTACCGAACGAGATCAACCAACGCCGCGCTTGTTTCATGATGGCCACTTTTCCACCCCATCAGGCCGTGCGCACTGTATCGCGACGCCTTCTCGCCCCCCCATGGTGGTGCGCAGTCGCAAATACCCATTCATCCTGAATACCGGACGGGTGCGCGATCACTGGCATACCTTAACCCGTACCGGACTGTCGCCGCGCTTATCCGCCCATACCGCCGAACCCACACTGACGGTGCATCCGAAGGATGCCAAACGGTACGGACTTCAGTCACAGCACATGGTGCGGATCACCAGCCAACAGGGACACACCGATGCACGTCTGCATATCAGTACGGATTGCCAACCCGGCAGTGTGTTTGCCCCGTTTCATTGGAGCCGCAGTAACAGCAGTTTTGGCCACATCGACAACCTTATTGCCCCCCTCTGCGATGCCCTTTCAGGTCAACCGGCCTTTAAATACACGCCAGTGTACTTGTCGCCTATTTCTCTGTGCAGTGAAGCGCTGTTAATCACCCGATCCCCAATCCCGACCATGCTCTGGGCGAAACATGGCATCACGTATTGGGTCGAGCAAGCCATCCCCAACGGCTACCAATATCGGCTGTACGCCCCAGAACCGGACACTCGACCTACAAGACAAGCCCCATTAGCAGAACGGGCAAAAGCGTTATTCGCTAGTCTGCAAGTGGCTGTTCACGCGCAATCCGTCACTACGCAACACGCGACTACGCAACACATGACCGCGCACAGCGGTGATACCCTGCGAATGGCCATGCTGAATCAACAACAAGTATCGGCCGCGTTGGTCTGTGCACCCCGCCTGCCCCCTTTCCATCACGATACCCTGCCCTCGCTGCTCACCCGTTCTTTAACGGATCCGGCGGTGCGGGCCCTTTTCGGAGAGGTAACCTCTGACGCAGTGGCATCACACCCTGCACAAGGGGCGCTGCTTTGTGCCTGTCACCAGATGGGACGGACGACGCTGGTTAACACCATTCAGCAGCACGCCGTCACCTCTTTGCAGACCTTGCGCCAATGCACACCAGCAGGGAGTGGTTGCGGCAGTTGCTTACCCGAGCTACAAGGGCTAATCGATGCGCACAATCACACTTCCTTGTAATGCTGTGTACTGTCGTCATCATCGCGGCCCCGAGATAACATTTTTAGATCCCCGCCACACCCCCTTCGCTGGCAGCACATAAACCAGAAAAAATCTGCCAGCGTCAGCACAAATCCGGTTCTTTTTCCCCTTGAGGGGTGCCGCTTACCCCGCAAAAACGCACGCCGTCTTTCGCTTGGTACATCCAAAATTGTCGCGTGACTGGTTTCCTCCCGCGCAAACCGACGCACTTTTCGCATTCCGTGTTTTTTTATCGTCGTGATTGCGTCAATGATAGCGTTGATAAGCAATTTTCTTTTTCGTTTCCATTGTTCCACGCGAACCGTTCTGGATGAACACAGGAGAGAAACCGATGAACAAAATCACGTTAATGGCCGCTTTGGTCGGGATGTCTGTCTCTGGATGGACACACGCCGCAACCGACGTCGACAAGATGTCGCAGTTGACCATTATCCCTAACCACAATCCGACCTTGGTGCGTAACTTCAACCCTTACCTGCCTGGCCGTTTGCACACGGCACGTGACTTCATCTATGAGCAATTGGTGATCTTCAATGAACTCAAAGGCAACACGCCTGAGTTTCGCTTAGCCACCGATTATCACTTCAGTGACGATCTCAAACGCATCACCTTTGACATTCGTGAAGGGGTAAAGTGGTCTGATGGCACACCGTTTAGCGCCAAAGACGTGGCGTTCACCTTCAACAACCTGAAGAAGACCCCCGCGTTGGATGACCGTGGCGTCAACAAGTTGATCGATAAAGTCACTGCAGACGGCAACACCGTCACCTTCTACCTGACAGAAATCAACACCAACGCCGCGTATGAAATATCATTGATCCCTGTCGTGGCTGAGCACGTGTGGTCAAAAGTCAAAGATCCAACCACCTTTGTGAACGAAAACCCTGTCGGTACCGGCCCGTTCACCGAAATACCGCGCTTTACACCAAGCTTGTTCTTACAGTGTCGTAACCCGAATTACTGGGACAACGACAACCTTGACGTCGACTGCTTGCGCGTACCGCAGTACAACCACAACGACCAAGTGTTAGCGGCATTGGTGAACTCCGAAGTGGACTGGGGCGGCTCCTTCGTGCCTGATATCGAAAGTACCTACCTAAAAGCCTCGAAGAACCACGGTTACTGGTACACGGCAGCGGGTACGCAATCTTTCATGTTCAACTTTGACAACAGCGATCCGGTTAAACGTGAAGCACTGAATAATGTCGACTTCCGTCGCGCTTTCTCTATGGCGCTGGACCGTCAAACCGTCATTGATGTAGCCAACTACGGTAACGGCACCCTGAACGACTTTGCATCTGGTTTGGGGTACGCGTTTGAAGCGTGGTCAGACAAAGCGGTGCACAAGCAATACAGCCCATACATGACCTACAACCCGAAAGACGCGAAAGCCTTGCTGAAAAAAGCCGGCTTTGTGGATCGCAATGGTGATGGACTGGTTGAAACCCCATCGGGCAAGACACTGACGCTGGAGATTCAATCACCAGGTGGCTGGACAGACTTTAACAACGTGGTCATTTTGGCGGCTGAACAATTAGAAGCGGTCGGGATTGATATTAAAGTCCGTACCCCTGACTTTGCGGTGTACAACACCAACATGCAAAAAGCCGGTTACGACATTGCCTTCACCAACTACTTCCACGGCCCAACGCCGCACAAGTACTGGAGCAGCGCCTACCACTCTAAACTGCAGCGCGGGGAAAGCATGCCACGCTTCGCGATGCACTTCTGGAGTGATCCGAAGCTAGACACGCTATTGGATAATTTCTACAAAACGGATAAGCGCGATGAGCAAATCACCATCGCTCACCAAATCCAGCGTATGATCGCAGAAAACCAAGTGACCGTGCCGGTGATTTCTGGCTCTAACTTCTACCAATACAACACCCAACGCTTTACGGGTTGGTGGAACAAAGACAACGCCAAAGGTCGCCCAATGCCATGGGAAGGCACCCCAGAGCGTTTGTTGCATGTGTTGGATCTGAAGCCAGTTATCTAAATAACCGTTGCTCATTGAACACGAACAAACACTGAAACAACAAAGCCCAGCAATTGCTGGGCTTTGCTTTGGCAAGATAAGCGCCATTGTCCCCATTCGATACCCATTCTCCAATCTGTAACTAAACAACCAAAACACCGGACAAAAAAGACAAACATTCCCGATTTTCGACCGATGATCTCGATGTGATGCCATGTGTACCACAACCAAAAACATGTTTTTTTTATCTAAACACGTGCAGAGATCGCGATTTTAATAACAAATAACTCAATAGCCGGACTTTTATACCCGTCGATATCCCACCTCCCTCTATTTTGCGGCCACCCTTGTTGCCGCCTCGTTGAAACTCATTACCATTCTGTTAAGGGACCATCGATTGAGTGAAAGTATATTTCGTAAAACTTACCAATTAACGCCCTGCTAACGTATTTTGTTATTGAATTTATCATTAACGTGCTGCTATCACAGATTTCCCCCTGCACTCGAAAAAACTTGCTAAGCACGCCTTACCATTTCTTCATCGACTCGTCATACCCTACCCATAACAAAGAGAAGATTGATGAAGATGAAAAAGGTCTTTTTTAAAGCTGCGGCTTTAACACTCGCGCTTGCTGCCACTGGTGTTCACGCTAAAGAGTATGAAATCGTCAACGTAGTAAAAGTCTCTGGCATTCCTTGGTTTAACCAAATGAACAAAGGGATTGAACAAGCGGCGACAGATTTTGGCGTCAATGCGCATCAACTTGGCCCTTCCACGCCCGATCCGGCGCAACAAGTCAAAATCATTGAAGATTTGATTGCCAAAGGCGTCGATGCCATCACCGTTGTGCCTAACGATGTGACTGTGCTTGAACCTGTTTTCAAAAAGGCCCGTGAAAAAGGCATCATCGTTCTGACTCACGAATCACCAGACGGTCATGGTGCTGATTGGGATATCGAAACCATCGATAACCAAGCGTACGCCAAAGCCACCATGGATGAACTGGCGAAAAACATGGGTGAAAAAGGCGGTTATGCCGTGTATGTCGGTTCACTGACCGTGCCACTACACAATAACTGGGCGAACCTCGCTATTGATTACCAGAAGCAAACGTACCCTGGTATGTACGAAGTCACGAGCCGTATGCCCGTGGCAGAAAGCATCGACCAGTCTTACGCGGCAACGAACGACCTGATGAAAGCGCACCCAGATATGAAAGGTATCGTCTCTTACGGCTCATTGGGCGGTATCGGTGCCGGTGAAGCCATCAAGAAAAAACGCGCTAAAAACAAGATGAGCGTGGTGGGTATTTTGATGCCAAGCCAAGCGGCCCCTTACCTGATGCGTGGTGAAATCGACAAAGGCTACCTATGGAACCCCGCAGATGCAGGATACGCCATGGTGGCGGTCGCCAAGCAGATGCTGGAAGGCAAGAATGTCGCGCAAGGTGTAACGGTTGCGGGTCTGGGTGATGCCGACATCGATCAGGAAAAACGCGTCATCAAATTCAACAAGATCCTCGAAGTGGATAAAACCAACGCGCGCGCATTGGGTTTCTAATTCCTTCAAGGGGATAACCCCGCCCAATTAAGGCTGCCATATCGGCACACGCTTAACACACTTGGGCTCGTCTCTCACATTAAGGGCGGTGCAACGCCGCCCTTCAACGTCTGGTAATTCTCATGTCTGGTACTCCTTTTATTACCCTGAAGCAGGTGTCGAAACACTTTGGCTCTGTGAAGGCGCTGGATGGTATTAACCTTACTTTCAATCAAGGTGAAGTACACTGCTTAGCAGGAAAAAATGGCTGCGGCAAAAGTACGCTCTTTAAAGTCATTTCCGGCGTTCATGCGCCAGAGAAAGGGGCTGAAATCATTCTGGGTGGCAAACACTACGCGCGCCTCAATCCGCAACAATCCATTGAGCACGGCATTCAGGTTATTTATCAAGATCTGTCCTTGTTCCCGAATTTAACCGTGGCAGAAAACATCGCCATTCAGGATCACGTTGAATGGACCAAAGGCTTGGTGCAGCAAAAACGCCTCGAAGATATCGCCGTACAAGCGATGGCCAAAGTCGGCGTGACCCTGCCACTGCACAAGCGTGTAGAGCAACTCTCCATTGCTGAATGTCAGTTGGTGGCCATTTGCCGGGCCATGGCGTCCGATGCCAAATTGATGATCATGGATGAGCCGACCGCCTCATTGACCCGCACCGAAGTCAATCACCTCATTAACGTGGTCGCCGACCTGAAAGCCAAAGGCGTCACCGTGGTCTTTGTCAGCCACAAGCTGGATGAAGTGATGGAAATATCCGATCGTATTACGGTGATCCGTGATGGCCGCACGATTGGCACCTATCAAGCCAGCGACGTCGACAGCGACGAATTGGCCTTCCTGATGACTGGCCAGCGTTTTGAATTCACCCCACTGCCCGCTTACGCCCAAAACGGCGACGTGAAGCTGGCAGTGAACAACCTGAGCAAGCAGGGACAGTTCCACGACATTTCATTTTCGGTCCGTGCTGGCGAAATCGTCTCTATCACGGGCTTGCTGGGCGCAGGACGCACCGAATTGTGCATGGCGCTGTTTGGCATGACCCAGCCGGACAATGGCGACATCCTGATCAATGGCCAGCGCGTGCAATTTGCCTCTAACCGCGATGCCATTGCGCACGGCATTGGCTATGTATCGGAAGACCGCATGTCGACCGGCCTGGTGATGGAGCAAGCCATTCAGGACAACATTACCGCGTCGGTATTACCACGACTGCGCAAACCGTCCGGCTTTCTTGACCACATCCGAGCCAATCGCTTAGTGAAGACCTTGATTTCTTCTTTGGCGATCAAAGTGGCGGATCCCAAACTGCCGGTCACCAGTCTGTCGGGCGGTAACGCCCAGCGTATCTCCATCGCCAAATGGATTGCGGCGCAGCCGGACGTGCTGATTCTGGACTCCCCAACGGTCGGTGTGGACGTGGCGAACAAAGAAGCCATTTACAACATCGCCAAAGATCTCGCACAACAAGGCATGGCCATCATTATGGTCAGTGATGAAATACCAGAAGTGTTTTACAACAGCCATCGCGTCATTGTGATGAAAGAAGGACGTTTTACTCATGACTTCCACCCCACTCACGCTACCGAGCAAGAAATTATGGAGGCCGTCAATGCTTAATCAATTTCAGGGCGCATTGGCGACCTTTGCCAAACGCCATGAGTTTTATCTCTCATTGATGATTGTGTTGATTGTCGGCGTACTGAGCGTCACCGCCGAAGACTTCCTGACACTCGGTAACATCTTTGATATGTCAGTCAGTTCCGCCTTGCTGGGCATCATGGCCTGTGGCTTGTTTGTGGTACTGATTGCTGGCGGGATCGATATTTCTTTCCCAGCTACGGCAGCGATCGCGCAATATGTTGCAGCGACCTACATTCTGAATATCGGCGGCAATTTCATGATCGCCTTTGCAATTGCCACGGTCGTGGGTGTGCTGTTAGGGATGATTAACGCCACCTTGGTCTACAAACTCAAGGTACCGGCCATCATCATAACCATCTCAACCCTTAACATGTTCTTTGGCCTACTGATTTACTTCAGCAATGGCGAATGGCTGTACGGCTTCCCGGATTGGTTCATGAACGGTATTGAACTATTTTCTTTCACTGGCAGTGATGGGTACGACTATGGCCTGTCTCTTCCGATTATCACCTTGATTGCGATGATCGCACTGACGTCCTTTTTGATGTCAAAGACGCGCCTAGGCCGCCAAATTTATGCGGTTGGCGGTAACGCGGATGCAGCCAGTCGTATCGGTATCAACCTATTTGGCATTAACCTGTTTGTGTACGGCTACATGGGCGCACTGGCTGGTATTGCCTCTGTGGTACAAACCCAAATTACCCAGTCTGTGGCGCCTAACTCACTCATGGGTTTTGAGCTGATGGTACTGGCGGCGGTGGTATTGGGCGGCACCAGCATGAGTGGCGGTAAAGGCACCTTGTTTGGCGTGATTTTAGGTGTAATTCTACTGGCCATTGTCAAAAATGGCCTCACCCTACTGGGTGTCCCTTCATACTGGCACACGGTCGTCACGGGTTTAATCATTGTTTTCAGTATCAGCATGACCGCCATGAATGAGAAAAAACAAGCGGCACAAGGGGCATAAGCGATGGAACACGTTCTCAATAGTTTGAAACTACCAACAGACAAAAACATTCGTTATTTACTGGTAATTTTGGTGGGCATTTTAGCCATCATGGCGCTCTCCAGCGGCCAAGCCTTCTTCTCTGTCGACAACTTACAGTCGATGTCTTCGCAGATGCCGCTGCTAGGCTTGCTGGCGCTCGCTATGGCCGTGTGTATGCTGACGGGCGGGATTAACCTCTCAATCATTGCCACCACCAACGCCTGTAGCTTGGTCATGGCCAGCATCATTACTCAAGCACCGGACAGCATAATGATGCTGATCCTCGCACTCGCTGGCGGTCTGATGACTGCCGTTGTGGTGGGCTTGCTCAATGGCGCGCTTATCGCCTACGTAGGGGTATCCCCGATTCTGGCGACACTGGGTATGATGACCCTTATTAACGGCCTGAACGTGCTGATGTCTGGCGGTAGCGTGATTTCCGGTTTCCCTGAAGCGCTACAGGTGCTAGGGAATGGCTCACTGATGGGTATTCCGACACCATTGATCCTGTTCGTGGCGTTCGCTATCGGGCTATGGGCGCTACTGGAACATACGCCGCTTGGTCGTACGATTTACCTGATGGGCTCGAACGAGAAAGCCACACGCTTTTCCGGTATCAACACGCAAAAAGCCACCCTGTATGTATACGTGATTTCATCCATGCTGTGCTGGGTCGCCGCTATCGTCATGATGGCCAAGTTTAACTCCGCCAAGGCGGGCTACGGTGAGTCCTACCTGCTGATTGCGATTTTGGCTTCTGTATTAGGCGGCATTAATCCTGACGGGGGCTTTGGCCGCATCATGGGTATCGGTCTGGCACTTATCGTTCTACAGACACTGGAAAGTGGTCTAAACCTGCTGGGTGTGAGCAGTTATCTCACCATGGCGCTTTGGGGCGGCATCTTGATCCTATTTATCTTCTTACAAAAAAATAAGGCGTAACGGGGAAGACTATGACTATTTATTTCATTGGCGTTGATGTTGGCAGTGGCAGCGCACGTGCTGGGGTCTTTGATGCTGAAGGCCGTAAAGTGGGTGAAGCCAAACGCGACACCTTGATGTTCAAGCCACAGGCCGATTTTGTTGAACAGTCTTCTGACAACATTTGGCAGTGCGTGTGTCTGGCCGTCAAAGACGCCGTTTCACAAGCAAATATCGACCCGATTCAGGTCAAAGGGATCGGTTTTGATGCCACCTGTTCATTGGTAGTACTCGATAAAAACGGCCAGCCATTGACCGTGAGCCCAACCGGTCGCAGTGAACAAAACATTGTGATGTGGATGGATCACCGTGCCATTACCCAAGCCGATCGCATCAACAAAACCCAGCACCCGGTGCTGACCTATGTCGGTAACCGTATTTCACCGGAAATGCAGACGCCGAAACTGTTGTGGCTCAAACAAAACATGCCAAACACCTGGTCAAAAGCCGGTTACTTCTTTGATTTGCCGGATTTCCTGACCTGGAAAGCCACCTTTGATGCCAGCCGTTCACTGTGTTCCACCGTGTGTAAGTGGACCTATTCCGGCCATGAAGGTAAGTGGGATAAGAGCTTCTTTGAACGCATTGGCTTGGAAGATTTGCTCGAAAACAATGCCCAATCCATTGGTGATCGCATTCTGCCGATGGGTCAACCGGTCGGTAACGGCCTGACACCGCACGCCGCTGACGATTTGGGCTTGATGCCGGGCACGGCGGTCGGCACCTCCATCATTGATGCGCACGCAGGCGGCATCGGTGTGCTGGGTGCAGCAGGTATGACCGGTGAAAAAGCCGATTTCAATAAACGTTTAGCCCTGATTGGTGGAACCTCATCGTGCCACATGGCGGCATCAAAAACCGCCCGTTTTATCGACGGGGTGTGGGGCGCGTACTACAGTGCGATGATCCCGGGTTATTGGCTGAACGAAGGCGGCCAGTCGGCAACAGGCGCGCTCATTGACCATATCATTACGTCGCACCCGATGTACGAGAGCGCCAAAGAGCAAGCACACAAGCAAGGCATCACGGTTTACCAGATCCTGAACGAACGCCTGTTGCAACTGGCGGGCAGCAAAGAAGATATCGCGTTTTTGACCAAAGACATCCATGTACTGCCGTACTTCCACGGTAACCGTTCACCGCGTGCTAATGCCCACCTGACGGGTACTATGACGGGGCTGAAAATGTCGAAAACACTGGATGACATGGCGCTGCACTACCTGGCAACCATTCAAGGCATTGCGTTGGGTACCCGCCACATTATCGAGGTGATGAATGACGCCGGCTATGAGATTGACACCATCATGGCGTGTGGCGGCGGCACGAAAAACAGCGTCTTCTTGCAAGAGCATGCCAACGCCACGGCCTGTATAATTTTGCTACCGGAAGAAAGCGAAGCGGTCTTATTGGGATCGGCCATGCTCGGCTCGGTGGCCGCGAACTTCTACAGCGATATTCCAGATGCGATGAACGCAATGAGCCGCATCAGCAAGAGCGTGATGCCACAAACCGAGAAGATTAAGCGCTTCTACGACGCGAAATACCAAATCTTCCACAAAATGTACGAAGATGATGCCGAGTACAAACGCTTAATGGCTGACTTTTAAGACCCACTGAATAGAACAAAGCCCAGCAATCGCTGGGCTTTACTTTTTTACTGCGTGTTGACGTTCACAATGGCCTATTCACGAGACACGTCGATAGTTATGGACGCTCACCCGCGGCCAGTCGGCGTTCCACATCGGCCACTACGTCTGGCAAATCATTGATAGTATCAATCAAATAATGCGGGGCGCTTTTTATCAAGGTCGCACGGGCTTTTTCACGGGCAGCGTCTAGTGTGGCCTCATCGGCAGCAAGGAATTCCGCTTCTGTCAGTCCGGCTTCGTTGCCCGACAGCAGTAAACCTACCGTCCACATGCCCGCATTGTGGCCTTCATAAATCCCCGGCGCGGAATCATCCACTTTGATACACGCATTCACATTTGTCACGCCCAGTTCAATCACGTTTTTCAGTGCCATGAAAGGCGCAGGACGGCCACCTTGCGGCAAATCATCGGTCGCCACAATGTAATCCGGCTGGTAACCATAATCCGCCGCCACCGGGATCAACACATCCATCACTTCTCGTGGATAGCCCGAACAAGAGCCAATTTTGATCCCTTGTGCTTTCAGATCGCTCACCACAGCAATGGCATTCAAAATCGGCGTGGCGTGATCCGCCACTTTGGCCTTTTGCAGTGGCATGAACGCGGCGTAAATCGCATCGATATCCTCAGACGTCATGGCACGGCCAAACTGGGCCAGCCAACGTTTTTCCACCTCCGGTAAACGGCCGACCGCCTGGATGTGATCCCGCTTGGCCACGCCCATTGGTACGCGGGATTCTTCCAGCGAAATGTCAAAATCAAAACCTTGCTTAAAGGCTTCCACGAAAATCGTGGTGGGGGCAAACGAGCCGAAATCCACAATGGTGCCGGCCCAGTCAAAAATCACCGCTTGTACAGAAGATGTCGTCGTCATGGTATTGCTCATAGTACTGATCCCTTGTTGCGTCAATGTGTGTTATGCCAGTACGGCGGTGTCAATGTCTTGTGTCTGCCAGTACATCGCGCCGCGAATCGCCACTAACAAGCGTTCAATATCAGCGGGATACACGTCACCAATGTTGCCGATACGGAAACAATCCGCACTCGAGACTTTGCCCGGATAAATCACAAATCCTTCTGCTTTTAAACGCGCATAAAAATCACTGAACTGATAGTCACTGTCTGTCGGCGAATAAAACGAGGTGATGATCGGTGAATGTAACGCCTCATCCAGCAACGGCGTGAAACCCAATTCACGCATACCCGCCACCAAGGTGCGCTGGTTAGTTTGATAACGTGTATGACGCGCAGCAATGCCACCTTCTTGTTCCAACTCCAACAGCGCCTGATAAAACGCGCGCACGGTATGTGTCGGTGAGGTGAAACGCCATTTACCGTGGTTGGCTTCCATGCACGCCCACTGTGCGTACAAATCTAAACTCAATGAGCGCGCTTGGCCTTCACACGCCGCCAACGCCTCGCGCTTGGCAATCACAAAGCCAAAGCCCGGTACGCCCTGAATGCATTTGTTGGCGGAGCTGATCATAAAATCGATATCCAACTCGCCAATGTCCATCGGGATCCCGCCAAAGCTCGACATCGCATCCAGAATCATCACTTTGCCGTGTTGTTTCGCTAAGGCTGCCACGTCTGCGATGGGATTGAGCATGCCGGTGGTTGTTTCACAGTGCACCATCGCCACATGGGTGATGCTTGGGTCAGCTGCCAGTGCCGCTGCCACGTCGTCTACGTTTGGCTGTGCCGTTTCGCCCGAGGCCACGGTCTGGCATGGAATACGCAGGTACTGGGCAATTTCTGCCATACGCGCACCGTAAACACCGTTATCGACCACCAGCAGTTTACCGTTTTCGCCAATGGCACTGCCCAACGTCGCTTCCACTGACGCGGTGCCGCTGCCTTGCATTAACACGCTGGTATAACCCGGTTGCTGCGTGGCTAACGCCACCAACTTGTCGCGGATCACTTCCACAATCGCTTTGTTGTAATCGTCATCCCACGTACACCAGTCTTTCAACATCGCACTACGTACGGTTTCAGACGTCGATAGCGGGCCAGGCGTTAACAGCAAATAAGCATTTTTCATCATGTCATCCATCAAGAAAATTAAATTGGTCTACACCAGAAACGCATTTACTGTACCAGCAGAAAAATCACGCCGTAAATGGGGGCACAGTGAAATTCACAAAAGCTTCATTTTTGGCCACCTCATGGGTTAATCGCCCGCTAACACCGATTTATTCATCGTCAAATTGCCATTTTTCGTTCACGGAATCGTCACAGTCACGCTTTAGGGTAATCAGCATATTTGGTACAGACCAATATGAATTATTCTGGAGAAGTTGATGAAAAACCGTGTAATGAAAGGATCACTGGCGGCACTGGTTTCYCTGATGGCAACGCAGGCCTTTGCGGCACAGGAAGTGACGGTATATACCGCGTTTGAAACCGACATTCTGGCCAAATACAAAACGGCCTTTGAACGTGCTAATCCGGATATCACCATCAAGTGGGTACGTGACTCAACAGGCATCATGACAGCCCGATTACTGGCGGAAAAAAACAACCCGCGCGCTGAAGTGGTATGGGGCTTATCAGGCTCTTCCATGGCACTGATCAAAGACGCGGGGATCCTCAAGCCGTACACACCGAAGGGAATTGAACACCTGCGCCCAGCACTGAACGACCCGCAATCCAATCCAGCTTGGTTTGGCAATGATGCCTACTTCAATGCCATTTGCTTCAATGAGGCCGTCGCCAAACAACACAACCTGCCGACCCCAACGTCGTGGGATGACTTGATCCAACCGGTGTACCAAGGCCATATCGCCATGCCGAACCCCGCCTCTTCCGGCACGGGGTATATGCAGGTTTTTGCGTGGTTGAACACCTTAGGGGAAACGGAAGGCTGGCAATACATGCAGCAATTGGACAAGAACATCGCCCATTACACCCATTCGGGGTCTAAACCCTGTGTGCAGGCGGCCATGGGCGAAGTGGCCATTGGCATCTCAATGGCGGTACGAGGCGCGAAGCTGAAAGCCCAAGGCGCACCACTGGCGATCATCACCCCGAAAGGCATCGGCTGGGAATCGGAGGCGGTCGGCTTGGTGAAAGCCTCTGACGCGGCCAAGCGCGTGGTCAATTGGTCTGTCTCACAAGCCGCCAATGAGTTGTATGTCGAGTCTTACCCGGTGGTGGCCCACAAAGCGGTGTCTTCCACGGTGTCTCACTACCCAGATGTGGAAGAGGCTATGGCAACGATGGATTTCGCCAAGATGGGCAGCGATCGCGCCCACGTACTGGCTACGTGGGCGGCCAAGTTTGAGGGAAAATCAGAGCCACAGTCATAACATGTTCGTGGCCACATCTACCGTCGCTACATGCACCATCGGCACATTTGTCATCGACACGCTACAAATGTGTCATTGACCTGAAATATAACCTCGATAAATTTGGTCTATACCAAATGGAGTATTGCGCATGACCCCCCCTCCCCCTTATTTGCAGATTGAGCAGGTTGTGAAACAGTTTGGCTCGTTCACGGCGCTGAAACAGATCTCGCTGGCGATCGAAAAAGGCGAGTTTGTTTGTTTTCTTGGCCCTTCCGGCTGCGGAAAAACCACCCTGTTACGTGCCATTGCTGGTTTGGATTTACCGACCTCCGGTGCGATTTACCAAAACGAGCAAGAGACCACGTTTCTGCCACCGGAAAAACGGGACTTTGGCATTGTCTTTCAATCCTATGCCCTTTTGCCGAACCTGACAGTGGAAGAGAACATTGCCATTGGCCTGAAAAACCAAGGCATGTCGACCCAAAACGCCTTGCTGAAAGTCGAGCACTGGCTGGAGACGATTGGCCTGCCGACCTCGGGCAACAAATACCCGAATCAACTGTCTGGCGGCCAACAGCAACGTGTCGCGTTAGCCCGCGCACTGGCGCTGTCACCGGGGCTGTTATTGCTGGATGAACCGCTGTCAGCACTGGATGCCAAAGTGCGCGTGCATTTGCGGAATGAAATCTGCCGTTTACAGCGCCAATTGGGGATCACCACCATCATGGTGACGCACGATCAGGATGAAGCCTTGTCCATGGCCGATCGCATTGTGGTCATGAACCACGGCGTGATTGAGCAAGTGGGTACCCCACAAGAGATTTACCAACAACCAACCACCCGTTTTGTGGCTGAGTTTGTCGGCAGCATGAATTTCATTGCCGCGTCCGCCACCAGCGATCAACAAATCCGCATTGCCGAATCTTTGTTACCGGCACCGACACTAGACAACCGCACCATTGCTCGCGGTGACCATTTTGATTTGGCCGCCCGTCCGGAAAATATTCGCTTTGTCGACAGCTTTAATCGCTCGCTGCCGGTACGCATTCTGGCCACCGAATTTTTGGGGGCGTTCTACCGGGTCGACTGCCAGTTGCACAACGACAACCGTGCCAAACCCATTCGCGTGGATGTGAGTGTCGACACCGTACAGGCCCTGAACCTGCGACCGGGTGATATCCGCTATATCCAGTTCGCCGAACAAGGCCTGCGTGGCTATGACATGCCCGCCGTTCATCACACCCGTGCCGCGTAAGGACAGACCATGAATACCCTTTCTACCCGCATTGCCAACAGCAACGCAGCAGCAACGACAACGCCCACCGCCCGTCGTTTGCAACAACAGGCCCAATCTTGGGTTAACCGTCTTAGCCGCGATAATCTGGTGTTGTTTGCGCTGCTGACGGGACTCGCCATGCTGATGATCCTCTTCATCCTGATGCCACTGTGGGCCATGCTGAGCAAAAGCGTGCAAAACACTGACGGGGAGTTTGTCGGGCTGGCCAACTTTACCCATTACTTTTCATCGGCCAGTTTGTGGCACTCCATGGGCAATACGTTCACCGTCGGCATACTGGTCACCACCATGGTGGGTGTGCTGGCCTTTGGCTATGCGTTCGCCTTAACCCGTTCCTGCATGCCTTGCAAAGGGCTGTTTCACATTCTCGGCACGGCACCGATACTGGCCCCGTCACTGCTGCCGGCAATCAGTCTAATTTTCTTGTTCGGCAATCAGGGGGTCGCCAAAGACGTGTTAGGCGACCACTCCGTTTACGGCATGATCGGTATCTCACTCGGGCTGATTTTCTGGACATTTCCACACGCCTTGATGATCCTTACCACCTCGCTGCGCACCTCCGATGCCCGTTTGTATGAAGCGGCGCGTGTGTTGAAAACCTCGCCGCTCAAAACCTTTTTCATCGTCACATTACCGGCGGCAAAATTTGGTCTGATCAGCGCCCTGATTGTGGTTTTCACGCTGGTGATCACCGACTTTGGTGTCCCGAAAGTCATTGGCGGCAGTTATAACGTGTTGGCCACCGACATTTTTAAGCAAGTCGTCGGTCAGCAGAACTTTGCCATGGGGGCCGTCGCCAGTTTGATTTTGCTCTGCCCGGCGATACTGGCCTTCACCGCGAACCGTTGGGTACAGCGCAAACAGCAAAACCTGTTTGATTCCCACTCCGTGCCTTATCAACCCGCGCCACACCCTGTGCGTGATGGCCTGTGTTTACTCTATTGCTCTGTGATTGCCGTGGCCGTTCTCGCCGTGTTGGGCATGGCGGTATACGGCTCCCTCGTGACGTTCTGGCCATGGAACAAAGCCCTGACCCTAAATAACTACAACTTTGCCGAAATCAGTACCTACGGCTGGCTGCCCTACATGAACTCCCTGACCATGGCGGGATGGACGGCTCTGATCGGTACTGTGGTGATTTTCATCGGCGCCTACAGCATGGAAAAAGGCCGTGCGTTTGCCCCTATTCGTCAAGTGATGCAAGTGATCAGCGTGATCCCGATGGCCGTACCGGGCATGGTGCTGGGCTTGGGCTATATCTTCTATTTCAACGATACCAACAACCCGCTGAATGTGCTGTATGGCACCATGGCCTTTTTGGTGGTGAACACTGTGGTGCATTACTACACCGTCGGCCACATGACGGCACTGACCGCCCTGAAACAATTGCCGGCTGAAATTGAAGCCACCGCCGCAGCCATCAAACTGCCGCAATACAAACTGTTTGTTAAAGTGACGGTGCCAGTGTGCTTACCGGCTATTTTAGATATCGCTACCTATCTGTTTGTTAATGCATTAACCACCACATCTGCGGTAATATTTCTCTATTCCACCGATACCATTCCGGCCTCGGTGTCTGTCTTGAATATGGACGATGCTGGTCAAACTGGCGCGGCAGCCGCTATGGCGGTCATGATCATGATGTCGGCGGCTACCGCGAAAATCGTGCAACTGACCCTTGGCAAACTGTTAGAAAACCGTACCCAAGCGTGGCGTAAAAAATAAGGACACCGTGTGCAATACGTAAAGATCAAAGATGCGATTGTCGAGCAAATTGAAACGGGGCAACTGTCGCCTCGGGAAAAGCTACCGGCAGAGCGCAAGTTAGCCGAATCGTTCGACACCACGCGTGTGACCTTGCGTGAAGCGTTGTCACTGCTGGAAGCCGAAGGCCGTCTTTATCGCGAAGACCGCCGCGGCTGGTTTATCTCGCCACCGCCCCTGCGTTACGATCCGAGCCAGACCTTAAATTTCACCAATATGGCGCTGGCACAACAACGCACCCCGAACACGGTGCTGTTGTCTGCGCATAACACAGTCGCCAACAAACACGCAGCGCAACTACTGGATTTACCGCCGTTTTCCACTGTGTATCAGGTGGATCGCGTGCGCTATTTGGAAAGCCGTCCGGTGGTGTATGTCACTCACTACATTCGCCCGGAACACTTTCCTGATTTGTTGGCGCATGATCTCACCACCTCGCTAACGGATATCTACCGTGAGCATTACGGCATGGTGTATCAGTCCATTCGTTATCGCATCACCACCAGCACCTTGCTGGGTGACATCGCACAAGCCTTACGTGCCACGTCAGGCACGCCGGCCATGGTAGTAGAGCGCGTCAACTATAACCAACACGGTGAATTAATTGATTGTGATATTGAATACTGGCGTCACGATGCCATCAGTATTGAGTCGTTCGCGACCCTCGTACGCTAACGCGCGTTCTGCCCAATAGCGACGCCATAACCACACCATCACCACACACCATAAGAAAAATAGGCCTCACTCAGTCAGGGATGCTGTATGACACTGTTGGCGATTGTTTTAGTACTCCTCTCCGCCGTGATCCACGCCAGTTGGAACTTGCTCGGCAAACGTAATACGGGATCTGGCGTGGCCTTTTCACTGGCCGCCAGTGGCTCGGCGGCATTGCTGCTCTCGCCTTTTTTGTTGTGGTATCTGTTCACGATTGGTTGGGACACGTTATCGCCTGCGTTCTGGCAATTATTGCTGATCAGCGGCCTTTGCCAGCTGATCTATTTAGTGGGGTTATTGGTCGCTTATCAACACGGTGACATTGGCCTGATCTACCCCATTGCTCGAGCCTTACCCGTCTTAATGGTCGGTGGGATCACCCGCTGGCTTGGCCTGTCATTAGATAATCTGCAATGGCTGGGGTTTGTCTTGATCACCATTGGCTGCTTGATAGTGCCACTGAGCAGCTTTCGCCAGCTCTCCCGCGCGGCCTACTGCAACTTAGGCGTTGGTTGGGCATTGATTGCCGCGCTGGGGACCACCGGCTATTCGGTGGTCGACAAAGCGGCCATGGCGTTATTGACTGAGCTGGTACACACCCTCATCAGTGATCCCCTCTCTGCCCTATTTTACTTAGGCATGCAGTTTTGGGCGATGGTACTGCCCTTACTGCTGGGGATTGCGGTTTATGCCGGTATTCAACGGACGCGTGGACACCACACCGCGATACTGGCACAAACCTGGCAGCTGCGACGCAATGCCACCCTTGCCGGCAGCATGATGGCCATGACGTACGGCTTAGTGCTGTTTGCCATGACCATGACCGACAACGTCAGCCTGATTGTCGCCTTACGCCAGTTCAGTATCGTGGTCGGCTTGATCATGGGCACCCTGTTCCTCAAGGAAAAATGGTACATCACACGGGGCGTCGGTGTCGCCGCAATATTGGGTGGCATCCTGCTGACCTTGTAGCGACTCTCGACACATCATTCACAATACGTCATCTACAACATGGCAGTCACTCACCGCACAAGCTCCCCCCTCTTTTTCATCGTTCTCTTACATGCTCGCTCACAGGTTCAATCACACCACGCATCGCTCTGTATTCACCGCATCACCAATAGGGCCATAGTATTGGTGCATTCATGGCACCAATAATGTGCCGATTCGTTCATTTATCTTGGCGTATTCCAGACCTATAGTAATCACACACAACGAGGACACGGCCTTTTACTGATGTCCCACCCCATAAGGAATACCACTATGAACGCTCAATCAAACTTGCTTGCTATCACTCACCACAACGGCATTGCGACAGTGGCGATCAACAACCCGCCAGTGAATGTGATCACCAGTGATTTAATCAACGCTATCAATGCGTTTGTACTGTCGCTGAAAGATGACCGCGACACCAAAATCGTGGTATTCAAATCCCTGCATGAGACCTTCTTCTTAGCGCATTTGGATCTGAACGTGATCAACGGGACACAAGGCGGTCAAGCCGCCTCGATTGAGTTCAACCACATGATTGCCAATATCAAAGCGATGAAACAACTGTCTGTTGCGCTGGTAGATGGTGTGGCGCGTGGGGGCGGTAACGAATTTGTGATGGCGTGTGATTTGGCCTACGGCACCGAAAACGCCGCGTTTGCACAGCCAGAAATTCATGTCAACATCCCAACCGGCGGTCAAGGTGCAGTGCAGTTTGCTCGCCGTATGGGAAAAAACAAAGCACTACAGGCACTGCTACTGGGCAACGATTTCACCGCACAACAAGCAGAGCAATTGAACATCATTACCCAGTATGTACCTAAAGCCGAGATGGACGCTTTTCTTGCGGCCACTCTGGGTGTAATCAGCACATTAGAAGTGCGTGATATCGTGATGTACAAAGACATTGTCACGACCTCTATCGTCGATGAAAATGCAGGCGCCGAGCTAGAACTGCGCTACTTCTTGGAGCGCGCCAAAGAGCAAAAGACGGCCAGCATCATTGAGGCGTTCTTAAAACATGGTGGTCAAACCGAGCGTGAAGCCAAAGATATTCAAGGGATCTTTGTCGATACGGCGGCCGAATTGTCGAAATAAGCTGTAGTAATAAACGCGGCTAACCGCATAGAACAAACCTAAAAAAACCGCTGATAGCGATAACGTCATCAGCGGTTTTTCGGTTGAAAAAGCCCGTATCAACGGCTTGTTTTGGCCCCGTTAATAAGCAGGATCCTGCGGATGTGACGGTGCAGCCACTTGGTCAGGAGAACGTCCTTTCATCACCCACAAATACAGCGACGGGATAACAGTCAATGTCACCACCCAGGAAATCACACATCCCCAGCCCACTACGAGCGCCATCGGCGACATGTAGTTATCATAACCGCCTAAGCCATACGCCAATGGGATCAGCCCCGCGACCGTGGTGATGGTTGTCAGGCTAATGGCGCGCACGCGGCTTTGCGTGCCTTTGATGACAAACGCCACCCAACCTAAGGCCGCACGCTCGTGCGCGGTATCTTTCAAATGCCATATCAGCACCAAGCTGTTGTTCACCATGATCCCAATCAGCGCAATCATGCCGATAATTGAAAAGAAACTCAGCACTTGGTTATGCAGGAACAGAACAAATAACGCGCCGCCAATACCAAACGGGATCACCGCCAGCACAATCAGTGATTCCAACACGTTGTCGAACAGCAGCAACAGAATCAACGCAATGCCAATCAGCGCCACCGCAATCGCGACCGTAAAACCGGACTGCGCTTCCTGCGTTTCCAATATCTGCCCCATTGGCACAATACGCGCGCCTGCGTAATCTTTCCCTTCCGCCAGATTGTCACGGGCAAAAGCTGTCTGCACCTGTTCAAACACCGTCAGCGGATCGGTCACGCTGGCATCTAACCCTGCCGACACACGGATCACTCGCTCACCGTTAAAGTGGTCAACTTGCGCGACCGTGTCACGCCACGTCCAGCGCACCAGTTTATTCAGAGGGACTAATTGCCCATCTTTCGCCCGGACGCGGATCTGATCCAACTCAGCCAGTGACTTGTCGTTCTCTTCCAAGGTGACACGGAAATGGACTTCTTCTTTACCATTGAAAATACGCGTCACACGTTGCCCTTCAATGGCGTATTGAATAATGTCACCCACTTGCGTGGCACTGATCCCGTAATACGTCAGCCAACGGTGTTGCAACGCCACTTCAATCTGTGGGGCTGGCTCGTTCACATCCCGTTTGACGCGCGTGGTGCCCGGTAAGGTACGTAACGTGGCGGCGACGTCATCCGCCAATTGTTCACGCCCCGCATCGGTCCCCCCGACAATGCGCAAGTCAATCGGACGCCCTACGGGCGGGCCACCGCCATCGATATCAAACTCGACTTGGCTTAATCCCGTCATGCCTTCCATGCGCGTTTCCCAGTCCGCCACTATCACTTCAGCGCTGCGGGTACGATCATTAGCTGGCGTTAACGACAGCACCCATGTGCTATTGGGGGAGCCAATCTCCCCGAACCAATACGCCACTTCTGGCGTCTGTGCAAACAGCGTCTCTAACGCTTGGGTTTGTTGCCACACATCATCCAACGCCAGCTCTGGGTTCGCCTCGGCACTGACTTCAATCAGGTACGCGCCGTCGGTGGGATAAAACAGGTAGCTGATGTTTTTCAACGATACCGCCCCCATCACCACCACCACAATGATGGCGCCCGGCAACACCCATTTGTATTGCCCAATCGCAGCGGCAATACCTCGATTAATCAGCGTAAACTGACCGCCTTGGCCTGCCTTTGAATCAGGCTTTAAATCTGACTTTGAATCTGGATTTACTTTTAAGCCGTGGCCTTTTTTCAACACGCCTTTTTTCAACACGCCTTTGAGATGGGCCGGAATAAAAATCAAGGCATCAATGAATGAGAAGCACAGTGCGATGATCACCGTCAGCGGGATCACGTACATCATTTTTCCGCTGTTCCCCGGAAAGAACAGCAACGGAATGAAGGCCACCATGGTCGACATAATACTTGCGACCACTGCCGGGAATACGCTTTTCACCCCGTCAATCACCGCGCGGTCAAATTCATAGCCTTCTTCCACCAGCGAGACAATTTTGTCACTCACCACCACCGCATCATCAACGATGATCCCGATAATCAAAATCAGGGCTGACAAGGTAAACACATCGAGGATCTGGCCAAAATGTGGCAATACCGCCAAGGTGCCAAAAATACACACCGGAATCGAAATCGCCACCCAGAACGCAATACGTTTGTTTAAGAACAAGGCCAACGTCGCCAACACCAAGGCCAAGCCCATCAAGCCGTTACTCTGTACAATGTTGGCTTTTTCTTGAATGTCCGCCGATAAATCAGAACCAATGGCTAACGTGTAGGTATCCCCTAACTGGGTTTCTTGTTGCGCCAATAAGGTTTTTACCGCCTTTGAGGTAGCAATCACATCAGCACTTTCATTGGTGCGCAAATCAAACAAAATACTTTGCTTGCCGTTAATCGACCCGTAGGACGCTCCTTTTTCAAAACCCGCCGCAATCTCACCGGCAACGTCTTGCAGTTGCAAATTCGGACTGAATCCAATGAACATCTCGCGCAGCGTCTGCAAGCTGTTCAACTCGGCAGCGGTGATCAATTCCGGATTGTCTTTCAACGCTTCCAAGCGACCGCCACTGATCAATGCATTGCGCTCGGCAATAATGCTGGCGACTTCATCCAGTGTGAAGCCATAACGCTTGAGTGAAATCGGTTCAAGCTGGATCAAAAACTCCGGATCGCGTAAATCGATCGGATGTACTTCGCCAATCCCGGGCACGCGACGCAATGCCAACTCAAGGTTTTTCGCTTTGTCGCGCAAGGTGGCATACGGTACGTCACCGGCAATGCCCACCACCATAAAATCCAAACTGTAGGATTTTTTGATCGACAAGGTTGGCGCATCGGTTACACCGCTGGGTAGATCCGAAACGCGGGTGATGGCATCTCGCACATCCTGATAAACCGCATTCGGATCCGTAACCTGACTATCGAGTTCAAAAGCAATATCCGATCGGCCATTTTCCGAGGTTGAGGTAAACTGTTTGATACCGGAAATCGACAGCAACTCTTTTTCCAACTTACTGGTGACGTTGCTTTCCACATCCAGCGCCGTTGCCCCTGGATACTGGGTCACGATATTGCCTTCACGCATATCAAAACGGGGCTTTTCCGCCAATGGCAGGTGGTAAGCCGTCCACGCACCGATACCGATGATTAACAGTGTCAGCAGCTTGGCGGCATATTTTCGGGTAAACAGTAGGTTTAATAAGGTATTCATTGACCCGCCTCGGCCGTTGGCGTGTGCTCATTCACATGCACGTAAGCTTCCATACCCGGTAGCCACTGCTGCTGGGCATTATCAATGGTCACTTCCACTAAAAAGCCCGGATCATTGTCTGCCATTACCGGTGAAAACAATGACACTGTCCCTGTCACGGTTTGCGCATCAGCCGGAATGGTCACCTGCACCGTATCGCCTTTATGGAACGGGTCAAAATCACTTTCCAGCAAATGAAAACGCACTTTCAATGTATGAATATCCGCAAGAGTATAAAGGGCGTCGCCCACCGAAATAAACTGCCCTACTTCTACAGCGCGCAAGGCGACAACGCCGTCAAACGGTACATTCGGCGTGGCTTTGGTGAGCGTACGCTGCGCAATCGCATACTGGGTTTGGCTGCGCTGTTGTTCAGCCCGGCTGATATGGGTCAGGCGCAATTGGTTTTCATAATCCCCTTCCGAGATCCCGTGTTTTTTAAAAAGGGATTGATAGCGGATAAGCTGTTTTTCCTGCATATCGCGCTCAGCCTTTTTGACCGCCATGTCATATTTGGCCAAATCGGCTTCCAAGGTGTAATCCTGCTGCGAAATAGACAGTAATGGCGTGCCCTGTTTAACAGCATCGCCAGTATCAACATGGTAGGTATCCACAATGCCGCTGACTTCACTGCGCACTTCTACCTGTTTTTCTGGCGCTAACTTGCCAACAATATAATTATCCGCAAACGCCCCTGCCGAGATCAGGCACAACGTAAGCAGCGACAATGCTTTTTTCATGGGGATTTCCTTGGTTGTAATGGATTGTTATCAGGAAAAGACAACATGGCTATTGGTGGTCTATGGGTACTAGGCAATAGGCCTGCCATCAGCAACCAGTGTAAACAAGGAAAAGTGGATAAAATGTCGAAGAGGGTTATAAGCACAAGACGACGAGAGGGGAAAGGAGAGAGGTGATAGGAGATACCGATTTAAATTAACAAGCGTTTCCCCTTATTGTCATTGTTCACATTACGTTTTAATGCTACTTTCGGCGCTCTTTCTTCTAACCCATTCTTTTTCCGTATTTTTATGAACATACTTCTTACGCGCATTCGTCTATGTACGCTGCTCATGACTGCCATACTATTAGTGGGTTGTGCGACAACGCCATCCTCTTCAGAAAGGCCCAATACCCCATCGCACACGCGTTCATCCAGTGCCGTTGACAAAACGCCCACAGCAACACCGTTAAAGAATGCGCCTAAACCCATCCGAGTGACCATGCCACCCACGATTGTTGATGACGGTGATTTTGACGTCATGCTCAAACCTATTCAAATCACTGTCCCTCATTCTTAAGCGTACACATTGATGAAACGTCTCAATAAGCCGCGTTGGCTCGCGATATTGCTTTTCAGCCTCTCTCTACTCTATCTCATTCCTGAAATCATTTTTAATGCCACCTTGGTGGATGTCGCAGGTAACGGTCGTAATGATCAACACCTACTACATGTCATTGAATTATTTGGCCGTACGATGTCAGGGATCGGGGTTACGCTCTTAGTGGCGGATGTTCTATTAAAAGGACGCTGGGTACGCACGACAACGCATACCCTTTGCCACTTTGCCTTAATTGCAGCTGTTGTATGGCCCACCGTCTTTTGGGGGCAGAAATGGGCTGTCGATACGTTTTTAATTCATCCATCCACCCCGCAAGCACGCCAAGATGCCTTTTTCTCTTCCGTTTTACGGTCGGGCTTGGCGGTCAATGCCGTAGAGATCCAAGGCATACCTTACGATCCCAACCGGTCGAATTCCGCGACAGAAATGACCTTCCTGACCATGATTGGTGGACTGATTTTCGCGCAAGATGATTTCATCGATCATGTTTCGACCCAAAAACACGCTATTTTAGATCGCTACATCACCAACCACGCAGGTCGTCAGTTTGATCACGATTATGCTCGCTATGTCACGCTGCGCACCGAAGTCAGAGAAGCATGGGCGGACTATCACCGTGGCAGTACGGAATACAACAGAACAATGGCCTCTGCGAATCGTCGAGCCAACACTGCGTGGGATGACGCCAACCAACAGATCCAACAAGGCTGGCAAGACTACCAATCAGCACACCGAGCCTATGAAAAACAGGCTGGCCACATCGCAGACAAATTTGCGCCCCAATTGTATGAACTGTTAGACGCTCGCAATCAATGTAACAAGCGCTCTTCTGGCCATCGCCTTGAAAGCTGTCTCGCTAAAATCGAAAAGAAATATCAGTATGGTCTGCGACAAGCACAGCTTCCTTACCGAGACATGGATTACTGGTTAATTGAAAGAATAAACCGTACCCGAGGGGAAACATCGGTTAAAGAAACCATGATGACGCTGGGCTTATCCGCATTATTAGCGGCCGTAGAAATTGCGGCTGGCGATGCCGGTGAAAAAGATGTGCAGTATTACTACACAAACGATCCGTCAGACTATC
Organism: Photobacterium japonica; assembly: GCF_050337005.1. Taxonomy (NCBI): domain Bacteria; kingdom Pseudomonadati; phylum Pseudomonadota; class Gammaproteobacteria; order Vibrionales; family Vibrionaceae; genus Photobacterium; species Photobacterium japonica. The sequence goes on from NZ_JAKJSN010000016.1 coordinate 100,496, forward strand.
AACCCAAAATTTTGGCTTTATGGAACGATAAATTCAAACAGAAAACGGGATATCCGCTGTTTATTACCTCTAACCAGACTTTCCGTAACCATGTGGCCACCGCCAATACCATCCGCGACAAAATGAGTCATGAAGGAGTCACACTCTCTCCCCAATGGCGCATCCATCAAGTCTCTGCGTTTAAACAAGCGGTAGAACTGTCCGTTCGCCAGCAGGCAAACACGGCATGGCAACAACAAGTCAACCAAAGCGGAATGGATTTATCCCCGAATAAGAGTTGGACCGCTTTTCAGGTGCATCCGGATATTCAAGGGAAGATTGAAGCTGAAATGGGTGAGCGTTATTACGTCAAGCCGATCCTGTCTGACTGGAACAAACGCCAGTTCTATCAGCATGTGGTGAAAGTTAACATTGATCGCGAGCGCAAATACTGGCTCACTTACATTCAGTCAGCCAGCGCCCAATTCGCCGATGGACGTCCTTTTGCTGAGGATGGGAAAGCCGCACTACGTTCAATCATCGTACCGCCGATTTCCATGTCATTGTCCCTATTGCTGATTTTACTCACCATCATCAAATTGCCGCTCAAATTGTGGCAGTTAGTACACTATGATACCCCTGTCACCCCCGTCGAGAAGCGCAACCATCAACTGATCACGGCTGGCTTAATCGCCTTGATGATGATCAGCCCAGTATTGGTCGGTAGTTCAAAGTTCACCGAACAACGCTCTGCGGTTTCATATTTCCTTGAGCAGTTTGATGACACAGTGTCACCTGTCAGCTCCATTGCCCTGAAGTGGGTACTGCACACACAACCGTTAGTGCAACCTCTGGGGGCGACGTTAGAAAATCACTTGGCAGTGATCCCTGCCTTTGATCGCCATCTTCAACCCTCATTGACCCAATGGGACAATCTCATCATGGCCTCCTTATATGGCAACACAACAACACCGGCGACACATACGGGTCCATTACCGTTTACGGTAACCAGTAATGCCCCCCATATAAAAGTGCGGATCATGAATATCAGACCGAGTTATCAAGCAGGCATGACCTTGCCACAAGGCAGCTATGATATCGACGTGTCAGCACCGGGATATCAATCCGTACGTCAATGGGTCAATCACAACACGGAAACATCGTCCCACCATATTGCGTTACCACGACGCTAGTCTCGACACACCATCAGGCAAAAAACGCCCAAGGATCACTTGGGCGTTAACGTTTTCTGGCTCTGGTTCTGTTTTTCTAGTTTACAATCAACTTGGAAAAATCAGGGTGGTTAATGGCCATTTTAATCAGGTCTTGAACTGCGGGAGTCAGCGCATCTGCCGTCGCATTACAAGCCGTGACAGCATCAAAACCACTTTTGAATGTGTATTTATTGCTCGCTTCAAGAGACTGGCCATTCGATGAATTCAAAATAACGCCGATGTCCCAATACCCATTGGTTAAGCCTGATGACGAAGAGAATTCGATATTTTTAATGTCACCGGTAATGGCATGGCCATCGGCATGATAAATACTCGCCATCTTGAACTCATCGTTGATCGCCTTGGTAATGAACTCAGGAATAGTCAGACCATCAGCAGGTTCAATTGGCCCCATCAAACGACAAGTTGCACTAAATTCTGCGGTTTGCGTAAGTGACGTCACCTGTGCTTTTGCACCATCAAACTCTTTTAGCTTAATGACATTATCAACCGAGCTGGCATACCTCGGTGGCTGCATGGTCGAACAGGCGGTTAAGGCGAAACTACACAGGACAACAAGTATTGTTTTTTTCATTTTACTTCCCTTTATCATTGCTTTGATAAATGGCCATAGACATAACGATTGAGGCCAGAATCTACAAACCTATCAACCTGTTATCGCAAGGTAAATGTTCTACACCGCGCACATCAACCACTTGCGCGCTACATCTCGTTAAAATGTACGCAACGACGAACAACCGTTTCATTTACCTCTCCCTGCTGTTACCCGCCACACCGTGCCGCCTCTCTTCTCATCCCGAATGCCTGATTTTTTTCTTGATTGACTCCGCCCCCACTCGGTTCAACCTAACCTTCCTACATACACATACAAATACAAATACAAAAAAAGCCTCTACGGGGGAACGTAGAGGCTATCGTTTCAATTGCTATTTGAATTAGCAATATATTGAGACTAGCACAGCGTGATTAACGTGAACCCGCAGGCAGTGCATCCGTGTGTAGGAACTCACCGATACCCAAATCAGGTGGTGTATCCGTATCCATGTTGGCACCCCAACGATGGTTTGGCTTATCACCCATCAAGAATTCAATGTCGCCACCCTGCATGATTTCAGCATGCGTCAGGTACGTGCGATTGAAATCTTTGCCATTCAGCAAGGCTGATTGAATAAAGATATTTTCACGGCTCACGTTCTTCGCTTTCACAGTGAATCGCTGGTTGTTCTCTACGGCGATAGAGGCCGTTTCAAACATAGGCGTACCGATTTCGTAAACGCCCGACGAGGAGTTCACTGGGAAGAAACCGAGCGCACGGAACACGAACCATGATGACAAGGTACCGAAGTCATCGTTACCACAGATGCCGTCAGCAGTGTTGTCGTAGCACACATTCGTTGCAGCTGTGACTGCCGCTTGAGTTTTCCATGGTTGTGCTACGTAGTTGTACAGGTAAGGCACATGGATATCGGGTTCATTACCTTGAACATGCTGACCTAGGTTACCGGTATTAAAGACAGGGAACTGGTTATCACCGGCGTTACGGTCTGGGTACGTGCTGAAGTACTCATCCAAACGCGCCGCAAACAAGGCACCGCGTTCAGCCACTTCATCTTCTCCTAGCGTTGACTGTTCAAACTCCGTCATCAAGTCCACCAGACCGGTGATGTCATGCTGTACGCTGAACGAGTACTGCCAACCGTTGGATTCAGAGAACGCCCAGTTGAACATGTCTGGTCGCCAGTCTTTACCGACTGCGTTACCTGTGACTGGATCAACCCAGCCTGCATCAATGAATTCGCCGCTGTAATCACGCGCTTTAAACCAACCTTGGTACTTCGAGCCACCAAAGTCGAACTGGGCTTGCCAGTTATTCGAACGGTCTGCGAACTCTTTGTATTCTGGCGCATCTTCACCCATCACAAGGGCAATGGATTTCGCGATGTTCCAGTCATTCATGGAATACTCTAACGAGTAAGACGCGGTCCATGAATCTTTGAACGGTGAGTGGCCGCCGTATGAGTCAGGCGGTGTATCATGCAATTGCGCAGGTACGTAGCCTTGTTCTTCATATTCCTTAATCCATGCGACACCTTGGCTCGATACGGCACGGGCATCAGTGATCATTGCGTTCACCAGACGCACTTTCACGTCTTGACGCTCTGCATCAGAGAAGCCTAAGTCGATCATACGGGTATCGAGGTAACCTTTCGACAGGGCGTCATAAATGATTGGCGTCGAGTGCATCCCCATCATCATGCCCGTTTCGTTACCTTTGAAGGTCCATTCAGGTAAACGGCCGCGCTTGATTTCGCCCTTGTCGTTCGTCCACTCTTCTTCTGCATAAGAGAGCATCGACAGTACCATGTCAGCAATACGCGCTGGCTCGGTGATAGAGGCTAACGGCTGAACCGCACGGTAAGTATCCCACAGTGAGAACGTATCGTAACGGGTGTAATCGGCTTTACCGTCTTTGTTGGCATCGGCCGTACGAATCGACTCTTTTAGCGTGTCGATCTTGTCACCCCATGGGGTATTCCCATCTGGGTAGGCGTTACGGCCTTGGTGTGTCTGGCGGTAACGGCCATCAAGGTCAGACAACATGGTTTGACCCGAGTACGAACGGTACAGTGCGGTATAGAAAGTTTGCTTATAGTCAGCATCCCCTTCTACACGGATTTTACCTAGCTCGTTCTCCCACAACTTGGTGGCCGCTTGACGCACTTCATCAAAGTTTTTGCCCGCCACTTCACTCATATTCAGTGATGCGCCGGTTTTACCGTCTTTACCAATTTCAACGTTTGACAGTGCCAGTTTCGCTTCAACGGTCAGCCCCGCTTTTGCCGTATCAAACTCGACGTAAGCACGGGCGTATTGGTATTTACCCAGCGTTTCGCCACCGATTTCCAGCGTGCCAGCAGGCGCATCGGTATACTGTTTACCGTCTTTGTCATAATAAGCAAAACGGATGTTTTTGATTGGCTGGTCGAATTCCATCACGAAGAATTCTTTCTGGTTCGCCGCCCAACCGTCAGAGAAACGGTGACCTTCCAAACGGTTATTCTCTTTATCCCATTTCAGGTAAGAATCTGACGTGTAGTCCCAGTTGATCTTAAAGCCGGTGTTTACGATGATTTCCGATTTATTATCACGCGGGAAGGTATAACGGTGAACACCCACACGATCAGAAGCCGTCAATTCAGCGGTAATATCGTAGTCAATCAAATCAACTTTATAATAACCTGCCGTGGCTTGTTCATCTTTATGTTGGAAGCGTGACGCTTCAAGGTTCAGAGTGGCCGAACCTTCATTGAGCATATAATTAGAACGGCTGTTGATTGGCATCACCAAAATATCGTTCAAGTCGCCCGCGCCAGCACCGGATAAATGGGTGTGCGAGAAACCAGACGTGCGTGCATCATGGTAATAATAACCAGAAATATATTCCCAACCGTTAGCGCCGTTATTCGGTGACAATTGCACCATACCGTGTGGCGTTGTCGCACCTGGGTAGTTATTGCCGAGGTTACCAGTACCAATAAAAGGATTAACGTGACGCGTTAAATCCATATCGGAAAATTCAACCGGTGTGTGTACACCCATATCAATGACCGGCTTTTCGGTGCTTGGCTTATCGTCACACTCTTCGTCACCCGTTGGCGGACACACAGGTTTACCCGTCTCTGGGCTTACTGTTGGCGGTGCAACATCGATGTCACCATTATAATTAATCGTTTCATCATTACAGCCCGTTAAACCCACCAATCCCATGAATACAGCGATGGATAATATATTCTGTTTAAATTCCATGTTATGCCTTTCTTGTCGATAAAAAGGAGGGGGAGCGAGTCCCCCTTAACTATTACTGTGTCAATTAATTCGCTTTTAACGCTTGGTGTTTATCATTCGTCATTTCAAAATGAAGCACACCGCCGTCTTTTAAATCACGATGATGGAAAGATAAATTCGCCCCTAGCGGTTTACCGTTAATCGTCGCGTTTTTAACGTAAATATTTTCTTCAGAGTTATTCGTCGACGTAATGGTGAATGAACCATTATCCCCCACTGGGATCACCGCTTTATCAAAGATTGGGCGACCAATGGTGTACGTCGGGTCACCCGGCGTGACTTGATAGAAACCAAGCGCTGACATGATGTACCACGCTGACATCTGGCCTACGTCTTCATTACCGATCAAGCCTTCATGCGTTGGGTGGTAAAAGTCGTTCATCGCTTGGTTCACAACTTCTTGCGTTTTCCACGGCTCAGCCGTCCAGTTGTACAGGTAAGGCACGTGGTGATCCGGCTCGTTACCCATGACAAATTGGCCGATGAACCCAGACATGTCGTGCGATTGCGTGGTATCAGCGTTTGAATCCGCGTTAAACAAGGCATTCAGGTTCGCCAAGAACGCCGCTTTGCCCTGCTCAGAAACCGCTTCTGGCAAGCTGTAGTCTGCACGTTCAATCACTTCTCCAGCCATGACATTCGCAAGGCCATTCAAGTTTTGAGGCGCAAACCACGTCCACTGCCACGGGTTGCCTTCGGTAAAGTCTTCCCCACGGTGCTCGGCACGGTAAGGCCAGAAGCTGTCGCCTTGTACGAGGTTTTTGCGTTCTTTACACCAGTTGTAATCTTTGCCATCAGGGATCGCCAGTGCCAGATTGTCATCCAGACATTCGCGGCTCAGGTTATTGGCAAACTCTGGCTCGGTAGAACCCGACACTTGATATAACGGACGCATGAAGCCAGTCGCCCCTAGGCTTTCTTTATTCTTACCCAGCATTTTGCCGTAGTATTCAGGGTTGTAGTCAAAGTAGGCTTTGAAGGTTTCAGAACGCTTCATGTAACGCGCGAACATGGCGTCATTGCCCGCCAGTTTAGCGATTTGAGCAATGGTCCAGTCGTAGTAGGCATTTTCAAGCCCGTACGCGACCGATTCATTGACCAGTTCATCGTACTTATCTTGCTTTAAGCCTTCGACATACGCGGGCTTATTGCCCTCGCCTGCGCTCCATTTCACGTTGGCCGGTACGTAGCCTAATTCTTCTGCGTATTGCCCGTGACGCGTCATGACCGTAAAGCGTTTATCCCCGCTCCATGCATCTTTGTAAGGCACCCAGCTTTCGGTGATAGATTCATCAAAGTTTGCAGACACATCCGCCGCTTGCAAGGCCAGTTCAAAGTCTGCTTGGGTGAAGGCTTCTGGGTGTTTCACCATGATATCCGCAATCACCGACACCGCCGGGTAGCCGACCATTTCACCGGTGTAATCCGAGTGCAGTTCCCACTTAGGCAGGACCCCGCCCGTTTTGAATTTGTTGATCAAATCGCGGGCGTAATCAATTGAACGGTCTTTATCGATGATGGTTTTCAGCGGGTGAGACGCACGGAACGTATCCCACATCGAGTACACAGACAGGTTGGTGAAACCGTCTTCTGCCTGATGCACTTTGCCATCCATGCCCCGGTATTTACCGTCGACATCTTGGTAGACAAAAGGCGCGACAAAGGTGCGGTAAAGCGAGGTATAGAACATGGTCTTGTCCGCGATTTTTCCGCCTTCCAGTTCAAACTCACCCAGTACATCGATCCACGCGTTGCGGTTTTTCGCCACCACCGCATCAAAGTCAAAGTCATTGGTATCGGCGTCGAGGTTGTTGATTGCCCCTTCCACGCTGGTACCAGAAATGGCCACTTTCACGGTAATTGGATCGGTGCCTGCACCAAAGTTCAAGTGGGTCATGACATCGTTGGCACGCTTGGCTAAACGATCAGCTTCTGGCGCGGGCTCACCCGGCATTTGCTTATGTTCAGCGTAACCACGGTAGTCGGCGAGACCAACTTCAGTGGCATCAACCGGTGATAATTGGCTTTCAGACGCCAGCTTGGCGTAGAGGTTTTCTTCCACAATCGGCGCAGAGAATTCAGCGACGAAGAAGACGGTTTGCCACTGTCCCCATTCATTCGAGGTACGCGCACCCACTACGGTGGTATCATTAATACGCTTATAATAAATATTACGTGAGTGGTTGCCGTATTGTTCTAATAGCTCATGCTGTAAATCAATACGAACTTTACGATCGCCGCCTTTATTAAACGTGAAACGTTGGAACGCGACGCGATCCGTTGCGGTCAATTCGGCTTTAACGCCAGTCTCAATCAATTCAACAGAATAATAACCGACTTCCGCCGTTTCTGTTTCTTTGTTCATGGTTGGCGCATCAGTATTAAATTCAGAATACGGTAGGAAAGCGAAATCATTCAAATCGCCTTTACCTGCACCTGAAATATGCGTCATCGTGAAACCAGACAGGTATGTATTCGATGGATCATATTCTGATGGTGAACCTTTGCCATTCCAGCCATTCGGATCATAGTTATCCGGTGATGGCTGAATCATGCCTTCCGGCATCACCGGTGACGGGTTAACATTTCCTAGACCTTTCGTTCCGATTAACGTATCGACATATTTCAATACTGTATTCGCAGAAAGACCCGGATCTAATATATTGCCATCCGTATTATTGGATGAATCACTATTACAACCGGTTAAAGCAACCATGCCCAATAGCACAGCAATAGACAATGCATTTTGTTTAAATGTCATGTTGATGTTCTCTATGAATTTAAGCGTCAATATAAAGGGGCGTTCGCCCCTTTATTGAGATGATGATGTTTATTTAGCTAGGTTGGCTTTCATTGCCTGCGTTTTATCACCCGTCATCACGAAGCGCAATTCACCACCGGCCTTGAATTCTTCATGTTCAAAGGTATTGAACGTGTTCAGAGGCTTATTATTAATGGTCACTGACTTCACATACATGTTTTCAGGGCTGTTATTTTCTGCAATCACCGTAAATAAACCAGAGCCAATGTGAACTGTTGCTTTATTGAAAATAGGACGGCCAATCGTGTACGTTGGATCAGTCGGTGAAATCTGATAGAAGCCCAATACTGACATGATGTACCACGCTGACATCTGACCCACATCTTCATTACCGATAATACCGTCTGGTGTTGGTGTATAGAATTCCTTGTAAACCTGATCCAAGTATTCTTGTGTCTTGTACGATTCTTCGGTGCGCTGGTACAAGTAAATCACATGGTGTGACGGCTCGTTACCGTGAATATATTGGCCAATGTAGCCCGTCATATCCTGGTGTTGGTCACCCTCGTCTGAATTCGCCGTAAACAAGTTATTCAACTTTTCATTCAGGCCATTGGTGCCACCCATGATCTCCGTCAGCTTGTCCAAATCTTGCATGAATGACCACTGCCACTGCCACGCATTGCCTTCGGTAAAGGCGTAAGGGTTAGCAACATACGGGTCAAAGTTGCCTGTTGGGTAAATATCATTGGCCCACGATGTGTCAGTACCCGCTAATGGCGCACACTTGTTGTCGCCCACTTGTACCGTCGGTACGAAGAAGCCTGATTCTGCATCCCAATGCGTCAGCGAGTTATAAGAACGCGCTTTAAATTCTTCATAGGTGTGCGTATCACCGGCCGCCTTCGCCATTTCGGCGATAGTCCAGTCATAGAACGAGAACTCCAACGAGTAAGACACTGAGTTCCAGTTAGGTACACGTACACATTGTTCATTGACGTGGTAATTTAACTGACCGGCCATCAATGAGCCTAAGATCCCATCGTTAATTTGTGGGAAATCATGTGGACGGTAGCGAGCCGATTTCACAGAGGCATCCAGTGCCGTTTGTGCATCCACCAGCCCTTTTGTCACGGCATCACCCAGAATTGCCGTTGATGGGTAGCCGATCATGGTACCCGTTTCAGACCCGTGGCCTTCCCACTTAGGCAGCATGCCAAATTCATCATTGGACTTACGGATCAAGTCGTTAACGTACAACGTCGCTTGTTTCGGATCGATGATGGTCCACAGCGGGTGTACGGCACGGAACGTATCCCATGTTGAGTAAATCGAGTAGTTCGGCGTGTCGCCTTTCTCAAGTGTACGCGTGGTGCCTAGCATATCGACGTACTTGCCATCGACATCATAGAACTCAATTGGCGCGATCATCATGTGATACAAGCCGGTGTAGAAGTTGGTCTTTTCTGCGTCGGTGCCGCCTTCCACTTTCACTTTCGACAGTTTTTCTGCCCATGCGAATTCGGCGCTTTCTTTGACTTTGGCAAAGTCATACGTCATCGCTTCGGCTTCAAGGTTTTTCTGTGCGCCATGCCAGTTCACTGGTGAAATCGCGACGCGAACTTCAATGGCTTTATCACCCGCACCAAAGTTCAAATACGCGGTAAGGTCATCACCTTGGTACACGGCGTTGTGACGCATTTCTGTATCCGTCGGTGCATCTTCCCCTTTGCCTAATAGCGCCTTCGCCACTGGCTCATTAAATTTGGCGTAGAAGAAAATATCTTGTCCCTGATGATCTTGCCCCTGGAACCAACCGGTTGAGGTTTTACGGCCACGAATGGTGTAGTCATCCAGAATTTCGATTTTTGTCTTGAGTGTTTCGCCGTTGTTGTTCAGCAGCGTGTGGCCTAAATCAAACTTGATATTACGATCGGCGCCTTCTTCAAACGTATAACGGTGCAAGCCCACACGTTTTGTTGTGGTGAGCTCAACATCAATGTTGCCTTCATTCAGCGTGGTCTTGTAATAACCCACACTGGCGTGTTCGTTAGACTTATCAAAGGCGTTAATCAGGGTATCTTTCATGTCGCTGTATGGCAGCACTAAGATATCGCCCAAATCGGTCGCACCTGTGCCCGACAAGTGCGTATGTGAGAAACCATAAATCGGCACATCTTTATCCACGATCACGCCGTTTTCAGCGTAATCGGAAGAATCCCAGTACCCAGACGCGGAGTGCCAAGGGTTTAGGCCAGATTCATGGTCAATATTAGAACCCACGAACGTATCAGGAGACAGCTGAACCATACCCGCTGGCACTACCGCCCCCGGGAATGTATGCCCACTTGCAGCGGTACCAATCATAGGATTGACGAATTTGTTCAATGACAAATCCACCTCAACCGGTGTGACAGGTGTGCTTGGCTCAAGCGGTGTCGTCGGAATGGATGTCTCTGGCGTGATATTGGTGATATGCGTTGTTTCGTCATTACACCCCGTTAACCCGACGATACCGATAAATACTGCAAGTGAAAGTACATTACGTTCAAATTTCATTACTATACCTTTTATTCTATTTTTAAAGGGAAAGTAAAACTGCCCATAGGATAACCCCTCGCCATTACACACATAATGTAACAACGACTCCCCTATTTACGGTGGCTTCTACGTTCAATTTATAAAATGACAAACCATGAATCACAGTAAAATATAAAAATGCCATCACAACACTTTTGCTTAATTCAACATGCATTCATTTAATGAGGAAATAATATTAATTAAACGCCACCTTTGTAAGTTGACATTTACAGCATTTACTGGATTTTTGTACCTATGAAAGTAAAGTGTGACGGCAGTGACAATTACGTACTAGAAACAATCACTCACCACAAAAAAACCGCAACAAAACATTTAAAATCAAGCACTTAAACCAACAAAGAGACGGTAACGAGTCATGCTATTGAAAGGAGGAGGATATAAAAAATGTGACATACGTTCTAAATAACAATGTACCATTAACTTAACTATTCACTCAGACTCATACTTTCAAGGCATGACTCATTACCTTTATTTTTTTGAATTAATAAGCACACCAAAACACACGCGACTTAATATTTAGAACCAATGTCACAGATATTATTTGTTACATTTTTAATGATCATACTGAAATATCCATTCATCTTAAAAAACGCCTCCCTACCAAATGCATCACCACGCATATCAACAATCAGAAATAACAGGCAAAAAAAAGGCCTGATCACTCAGGCCTTTTCGTTCATTGAATCATTATCGTGATATTTACTCAGCGCCAATCGCTTGTGTTTTATCGCCTGTCATCACGAACTTCAGCTCACCACCCGGTTTAAATTCCGTGTGGTTGAAGAACAAGCCGTCATCCAGCGCCTTGCCATTGATGGTAACGGATTTGATGTACATGTTGTTGTCGGCATTGTTCTCTGTGGTGATGGTGAAGGTACCGCCATCGACTGGGATCACCGCTTTATCAAACAACGGACGACCCACAGTGTAGGTTGGATCCGCCGCATTCACCTGATAGAAGCCCAGTGCCGACATCACGTACCATGCAGACATCGCACCGACGTCTTCGTTGCCGATCACCCCTTCAGGGGCAGCGAAGTACATGTCGTCCAGAATATGGTCAACCACTTCCTGAGTCTTCCATGGCTCTGCCGTCCAGTTGTAGAGGTAAGGAATATGGTGTGATGGCTCGTTACCGAAGGCGACCTGACCAATCAAACCTGACATGTCAGCCGTTTCGGTGCCTTGGCTTTCAGCGGTAAAGGTCGCTTCCAAGTTTTTCTGGAAGGCCGCTTCGCCACCCATGATGGTTTTCAAGCCTGCGATATCGTGGGGCACAAACCATGTCCACTGCCACGCGTTACCTTCGGTGTAGTTACCGGTTTCATGAGCGGTACCATAAGGGTCAAACGGTGCCATAAAGGAGCCGTCCATCATGACCGGACGCATAAAGCCCGTCACCCCGTAGTCAGCGTATTCACTTGGGTTGTTGTCGAAGTACTTCTGGTAACCTTTCGAACGTTTCAAGTACGTGGCTTCAGCATCGGTATCCCCTGCGGCTTTGGCAATTTGTGCAATTGCCCAGTCATAGAAGGCATTTTCTAAGCCGTACGACACCGACTCAATGGTGTAGTCTGGATCGATCGGGTCACCATCAGCATCACGTTGAATCGCCGGTGCAAATCCTTCCTTCTCTATGTAGTCGATGTGCTTGGTCAGGGTGCGATCCAACACGCCCTTATCCCACTCTGTTTCCAAGGTCGCGTAGTTATCATACGTCGACGAATCAATCGCGGCTTTCAGTGCCAAATCTTTTTCAGCTTGGGTGAAGGCATCCGGGAACTTGGTGATCGCATCAGCAATCACGGCCACCGCGGGGTAACCCACCATGGTGCCGGTTTCATCCCCTAAGTGTTCCCACTTCGGCAGCAACCCACTTTCTGTATATTTCTGTACCAAGTTCTTCGCGTACTGCACCGCACGTGTCGGTTCAGTGATGGTTTTCAACGGGTGCAGAGCTTTATGCGTGTCCCACAAGGAGTAAACCGAGAAGTTAGGAAGCGCTTCGGTGGCCTGACCATACGCGATGGAGTATTCTCCCTCACCATTGCGGATTGAGCCTTTGCCCATGCCGCGAAAACGTCCGTCCACATCTTGATGCACCATTGGGGCAATTTTGGTGTGATAAAGCGCGGTGTAGAAGATCTCTTTCTGATCGTCCGTGCCACCTTCAATGCTGAAATTCAGTGCTTTGGCCCACTTCTCACGCGCTTGCGTGCGTGCCGTATCAAACGACATATCGGCTTCTGCCACGTGGTTGTTCTGTGCACCGTCAGCATCCACCGCAGAAAGCGCCACTTGCGCATTCAGCGTTTGTGAACCGCCGTCTTCAAATTCCACATAGGCAGTGACGTCCGCTTTAACGCGTTTGATAGCCGTGCCTTCGTCATCATAAATCAACGATGAAACGTGTTCTGCGGTTAGACCATCAACCGGTTGACCGTTCGATAAGATATACACATCTTTAATTTTCTTATCGAATGTCGCGTAGAAGAAGATTTTTTGGTTTTTCGCCCAACCCGAGAAATGCGCCGCATCACGCTCACCGGTGATGGTGTAACCATCATCACTGACAGTCAGTTTGTTGCGCAGTGAAGTCGCGCCCCAGTCGCTATTGAGGATCGAGTTTAAGTCGATCTTCAAACGCTGTGGTTGGCCTTCTGGGTAAGTATAACGGTGGAAACCCACACGCTCAGATGCGGTCAGTTCGGCTTTGATGCCGTTTTCTGCAATTTTTACCGAGTAGTAACCGGCTTCCGCAATTTCAGAGGTTTTATCCATCTTGACGGAAATCGCCTTGCGGTAGTCGTCGGTCTCTTCAATATATTTGGCTTTGTTTTCGGTAAACGGCAGGAACAAAATGTCACCTAAGCCGCCCATGCCAGTGCCTGACAGGTGGGTATGCGAGAAGCCAAACAGGGTTTTCTTATCGAAATGATAACCTGACGATGAATGCCAGCCGATCAATTCAGAATCTGGCGACAATTGCACCATGCCTTCAGGCACAACAGGGCCAGGGAAAGTATGGCCGTTAAAACCGGTACCAATCAACGGATCGACATATTGCAGGTTCGTGGTGTCTACCTGAGTTTTGCTGGTCGAATCATCATCGTTGCAACCAACCAAACCCACTAAACTGGCGATAACCGCTGTGGTAAGCATGCTTTTTGAGAAATTCATGGAATGTCCTTGTCCTGATGAGGGGGAGTCGACACTCCCCCTTTCAATTGCGTAAATGAAACGAGATGGCGTTATTGCGCTTGCAGGGCTTCTTGCTTATCGCCTGTCATGATGAAGTGCAATGTACCGCCCGCTTTAATTTCGCTGTGCGCAAACGTGAAATGCTCACCCAAAGGCTGACCATTGATGGTCACAGATTTAACGTACTTATTGTGCGGGCTATTGTTATCCGCAATCACTTTGAACTCGCCGCCTTCCACAGGAATGGCAATTTCATCAAACATTGGACGACCAATGGTGTAAACCGGATCAGCCGGAGTCACTTGATAGAAGCCCATCGCAGACATCAAGTACCACGCACTCATCTGGCCAACATCTTCGTTACCAATCAAACCGGTTGGTTCGCTGGTGTACATTTCCGTCATGATACGATCAAGGTACTCTTGTGCTTTCCAAGGCTCATCCGTCAATGCATACAGGTAAGGAATGTGGTGCGACGGCTCGTTACCGTGCATGTATTGGCCGATATAACCGGTCAAGTCAGGCAGCTCTTCGCCCGTATTTGAAGAACGCGCATTGAACAACTCATCCAAGTCTTCACGGAAGGCTTTCTCTGGTGTGGTGTCTTTGCCTTTCGCTTTATCCGCTTCAAAGATTTCTTGTTTTAGACGAGCGAAGTCATGCATTGGCTGGAACTTCCATTGCCACGCATTGCCCTCGGTAAAGGCAAATTCATCGACGTAATACGGGTCGAACGGCAACAACGGACATTGCTCTTTCATGTCGCCAGAGCCTTCCGGCCACYCGACGGTCACACATTCATTCACACGGTTTTCGTCCACTGGGCTGTTAAATTCCAATGGTGGCTTGTTCGGTGATGAACTATTTGGGTGATTCTTCGGACGCAAGAAGCCTGTTTCCGCATCCCAGTGGTTCATCCAGTTATCCGCGCGTACCATGAATTCTTCTTGCAGTTTCACGTCACCCGCCATGCGTGCGATTTCGGCCATCGCCCAGTCACCATAGGCAAACTCTAATGTGTAAGACGCACTGTTCCAGTAACCATGGTGTACAAAGCCATTCTCTTCATACACTTTCACTTGAACAACGTTCGCCGCGCCAATGTTGTTGTCTTCGGTCCAATCTGGGAACGCTTCTTTCTCGTGGTAACGCACGGTGAATTCAGCGGCTTCTTTGGCCAAGTTCGGATCAACATCCAACCCTTTCGCCATCGCATCGGCAATAATAGACACCGCTGGGAAACCGATCATGGTGCCCGTGTAGTGGCCGTGCAGTTCCCATTTCGGCAGAATGCCACCGTCTTGGTATTTACGGATCAAGTCATTAGCAAACTCTTCTGCACGCTCTGGGTCGATAATGGTTTTCAGCGGGTGCGCCGCGCGGAAGGTATCCCACATGGAATACACGGAATAGTTAGGTGTGTCGCCCGCGTCTTTTTGAATACGGGTACGCATGGCGGGGTATGTGCCATCCACATCTTGGAAGATCATTGGCGCAACAGACGCATGGTATAACGCGGTGTAGAAGATCTCTTTTTGATCTTGGGTGCCACCCGAAACGCGCATCTTGCCTAGCTCTTCATGCCATGCTTTGTTTGCGTTGGCGCGTGCCGTATCAAAGCTCACATTTTCCGTTTCTGCGGCTAAGTTTTTCTTCGCGCCATCCGTGCTGTTTGGCGACAAGCCCACTTGAATTTCAATCGGCTGATCTGACGGAGCGAATTCTAAGTAAGCGATGGTTTTGGTGCCATCAATCAAGTCATCCTTTACGTCGATATCGGTTTCAACACCATCCACCAAAGCAATCGCTTTCGTGATAGGTTGATTGAAGGTCGCGTAGAAATACACGTGTTGGTTGTTTGCCCAACCGTTTGAGCTACGCATACCGCGAATGGTGTATTCATCGATAAATTCGATATCGCCATCCATGGTACGGTTATTGAAGTGGCCTTTGTTCAAGGTGTGGTCTAAATCAAACTTGATAAACGGCGTGGTGCCTTCTTGGAAGGTATAACGGTGGAAACCCACACGCTGGGTGGTGGTCAGCTCGGCTTTGATTTCGCCTTTGTTTAACGCCACCGAATAGTAACCGGCTTGCGCCGTTTCATTGGCTTTATCAAAGGTATTAAAGACAGCGTTTTCTTTCTTGGTAAACGGTAGGACTAAAATGTCGCCAAGATCGGTGATCCCTGTACCTGATAAGTGGGTGTGCGAGAAACCATAGACAGGGATTTCAGTCAATACGCCATGGTCAAAGTAGCCCGCTGCAGAGCCCCATCCTTCCATTTCAGTATCTGGCGACAATTGCACCATACCGTAAGGGACAACCGCACCTGGGAATGTATGACCGTCAGCGCCCGTACCAATAAAAGGATTCACGTATTGCGTCAGTGAAGTATCTAACACCACACCGACTTTATCATTGCTGTCATTATCGCTGTTACAACCCGCAAGGCCGAGCATGGCGACGATCACCGCCGTTGAAATAAGAGTTCTTTTCAGATTCATTGTTATGTCCACGAATAGTTATGGTTATAAAGCGTTATTCCCATTAAGGGGGAGGTAGGGATATAACGCCGTCTGTATTTTTTATTACGGATTTTTATTACGTGTTTTATTGGATCTTTTATTTGATACGTTATTTCATGGTCGCCATGACATCTGAATAGGTGGACGCCATGAAAAAATGCAGTTCGATATCGTATTTCAACGCACTGCGAGAGAATACACGGTGCTCGCAAAGGGGTTGACCGATAAGGGTGAAAGCGTTGCTATCGACAGGAATAGACAAATAATGCCGTTGAGATGTCATTGGGTGTGTTCTCTTTTTTATTAACAGGATGAGTCCCCCATTAATTAGCCGGATAATATCTTGCGCTGTTAATTTTCATCACCTGTTACCGTTGTCGTAAACGTTTTGTCATTATGGTATGACCGTGTTTATCGATAACTTGTATGCATCGCTTCAAGTGATAAGTATCAGCAAGAACGGAAAATTAACCAGGGCAAAATAATCGTTGCTTCAAAAAAGAATAAAAAGAGAAAGTGAACAGGCCCGTTGGATAACTTTGGTATTCACATCATGAATATGAATAACGAAACCATCTTAAGGATGGGGACCTCACGGTCCCCATGTATTGCGTGAGCTATTATTTCATTTGTACTTATTGCAAGAACACTTAGGCTTTAATCAGTGTTGCTGCGTTTTTCATTGCTTCTTTCGTTGAACATTCAACTTGACGAATGTTGGCGAAACGCTCTGATTCTTTCACTGGGATATCGTGAGCAAGGATGATGAACTTCGCGTTCGCCACATCTTTTGCTGTCAGCTTATTCACTAGGCCATTTGAACCTTGTGTTTCAACTTTAATCTTGATACCCGCTGCTACACCCGCTTTCTCTAGCGCTTTTGCCGCCATGAAAGTGTGTGCCACACCTGAAGGACAACATGTTACTGCTAGTACATCGTACTCGCCTTCGCCAGCTACTGGCGCTGCTGCCGCTTGTACAGGTGCTGCTACTGTTTCGTCTTCTTCAACCACTGGCTTCCAGAAGCCAACAATCAGTGCGGTTGTTAGAGAACCTAGTGCAATACCTACCACGTACATTGGGATGTTGCTAGATACCGGTGCAGTGATTAGACCGCCCCAAGGTGCATGCAGTAGCACGTCTGTTAGGAAACCGAATACACAACCTACGATACCACCCGCTACGATTGAAGGAAGTACGCGCATTGGGTCGTTCGCTGCGAATGGGATAGCACCTTCAGAGATACCGATTGAACCCATGATTGCTGCTGCTTTACCGGCTTCTTGCTCTTCTTTCGAGAATTTCTTCTTGAATAGGAAGGTTGCTAGCGCCATACCCAGTGGTGGTGTACAGATTGCGATACCCACGCCACCCATTAGCCATGGCTGTGTATCTACCTGCGTTTGAGCAAACAGTGTCGCTACCTTGTTGATTGGGCCGCCCATATCGAACGCCGTCATACCACCAAGAATCATACCAAGCACAGCTTTAGACGAACCCGCCATGGATGCTAGGAATTCATTCATGTTCACCATGAAAGAAGAGATAGCCGCACCTAGGCCCCACATCACGATACCAGCAGAAACCAGAGTACCAACCAGTGGGTAGATGAAGTACACACCCAGTGCACTTAGGTGAGCAGGAATCGGTAGCTTCTTAAGCTGAAGTACCACACCACCCGCGATGAAACCCGCGACGATACAGCCAAGGAAACCACCGCCCAAATCAGCCATGATGCCAGAAGCGATAAACGCAGGCGCTAGTGCAGGTTTATCCGCGATAGAGTAACCAATGAAGCCACCCAAAATGATTGGGAAAAGCACAAGGCCTTTGATCGCAATCGTCGAGATATCTGCAAGCACACCCGTATCAGGTACCGCACCTTTACCGGTTGCCATTACCGCTAGAGCCAGTAATACACCGCCCGCGACCACGAAAGGCAGCATGTGAGACGTACCGAACAACAAGTGTCCTTTTAGTTTAGAGAGGGTTTGTTTCCAATCACTTTGATTATGCGTTGCAGTCATCGTTGACATAAAAAGTCATCCTAAAAATTAGTTAGTCAATAGGTCTAAAACTTGTTGTTCCGTGGTCGCTTTTTGCATGTCGGCAATTAAATCGTCACCGAACTTTTCAAATAGCGCTTGTAGTGCATAAATATGGTGGTCACCGCTTTCTGGTGATGCAATCATGAAAAATACCGTCGGCTGGTCATCATCTGCACCGTATTCGATGGCTGTTTTTGACACGCCTACTGCGATTGCAGGTTCAATAACTGCAGCATTTTTCGTGTGCGGGTAAGCAATGCCCATGTCGGCAGTGACACACTGCTCTTCACGTGCATAAATACCGGCTAAAAAGTTTTCTTTATTATCGATGCGATTATTTTTAAATAGCATTTCAGCTAACTCAGAAAACACACCGTCTTTGGTTGTTGCTTCTAAGTTAAGTTTAATCAAGTTGGTATTTACTAGTGTCGTGATCATGGTCTTTCCCTTTATAAAACTTTTTGCTTAATTCAATCTTTATGAATTTGATGAGCGAATCATATGGATTAACCGACGACTTGGTAAGTTGACATTTACGCCATTTACTGGATTTTTGTACCCACGGAATCAAAGTGTGACGGCAGTGACAATTACGTAAACAAAGACAAAGGACAAAAACAAAACGACACACAAGTAAAATAAAAACAACAAGTTAGACAATAACCATCACACTGGGAGATAAGAAAAATGAGAGGCGAAGCACATAAAATGCGCCATGCAACGTCTGGATAACCCAGCCCTGCAAGCTGAACAATTCATCCAAAATCCTATTTTTTCTGTTGTCATATTGTTTTTTTACCGTCTACCTATAAGCAGCCCCCTTCGTTACTCACTTGAAAAATAGAACCCATATCACAGAATGATCCCGGTATACCAAGCTAACGTCATCGTCATAATATGTGATCTTTATCGCTATAATCATTCACCTCCTATAATTGGCATATAAATCCAATGTATCGAAGGCGATAAATAAACGGTAATGTATAAATGGAGATAATATTTATGGTGTAATAAATGCAAAAAGGAAGCGTTATTACGCCTCCTTTATTACTGCTTTTTTATCGGCATTTCATGACGAACAAGATTAGGGTGTGTCCCTCAATTATGTTGCGTCCATCGCTGCTGCTATTTTCAAGCAGGACAACTTAAAAAATGTGTGATTTGGTGGGCCAAATAAGCAATTTTTAAGGCAGCCATGCGCAGAAAATAGCGCAGCCCGAAGGGTTATGGCCAAAATCCGCGTTATCTGCCCCAAATGGCTTGAAGATAGAACCACTATGTTCATCGTCATTTTGATTGCTTTCACGAATTTTGGACCTATAACGATGGTGCAAATAATTAAGGGACACACCCTAGTGAGATGATTGCTTCATTGCGACCAGTACATCAATCACATCGTACACATCTGCATTATTGTATTCAGCAATGTCGGATAGCGTCTGATCAGTATTCACCGTCAACCCTGTGGCTTCTAAAGCCGTTTGTGCGTCTTGCTCTGTCACACCAAATACGCCAGCGACCGACACCAACTTGGCATCAACGGCTGCATCAAACATTTCACCGGCGGCGTAGTTGTCATTATAAGACAGGGCAAACAGCCCTACACCTGCCACCAAACCCACTAGCATCGGCATTCTTAGCTTCTGGCTAAAATATTTCACAAAGACTTTCTTGTGGGTGTAGGCATGACAACCCACAGCCACCATCAATCCCATGCTCATCCATTCATGGGTCGCTCTGACGCTCCCTGTCGACAACTCGAAAAAGAGCAGCATAAAGTAATCAACAAAACCTGACAATCTCGAACCATTAAATAGCCCTTAAATTTCAACAGCATAAGAAAAACAGGCATGATTGGTTGATTTTTGCATTGACAAGAAAGTGTTAACGGAACTATTCTGCGCAGCATGTTCTGCGCAGAATAGTAAATAATAGCAACGACATCGCAAAAATACGCAATACCAGTCACTTTATCGTGATGGTTAATGAACATATTTGATTAATCGCAGTGCTGTTAAGACTTGCATAATCATTGAAAATATATCTATTGGCTAAACTAATGAATCAGCCTCGTCTAAACATTGATATTTGAATCAGCTCAAATTAAAAAACAAGTGGCTAGATTCAATAATTGTGAAATTGGAATTTAAATGGAATATGCTCGCAAAATTCTTGATAGTCTTGGGAAGTTAATGATTTATATTCATCTAAAGTTTGATGATTATGATATTGCTTACCTAAAAAGCCTATTTGCTGAGGCTAAGTCAGATCAAAACGCGAATGAAAAAATTCGAGGAGTACTAGATGAGATAAATCGAAACAGAAACTTAGGTCATGATTTTGATTACAGCCTTGGGTTAGAGGTATATAATACCAATGAAGGGTATAGATTAAATGTTACTGGAGCATTTGAAGCACTTGGTATCGAAAGATCTGGCAAACGATACTATATTAACCAAACTACTTCAGGTTACGAAAATCTCGGAAGAAGCGACCAACTAAGTAAAGAACAAAAGCAAAAGATAAAAAATAGCAATCCAAATTTTAAAAAAATCACGGTTGCTGTAGCACCTGGTCTTTTACCTTTTATGAAAGAGTCAGATTACAATATGTTGAGTCACTATGATTATATAAGAAGTGATAATTCAAAGACCTGGGATATTGATACTTTTATGACAATTTGCATGCTTTATTCAGTTGGATATTGCATGCCGCCACAATCAGTATTCTCTAATGTACATCAAAAATTAAATGCTTTAATGTTAACAAAATTTCTAAAAGAATTAGCAAGCAGCCGTTTACTTAAGCAAATTGATGAAGCATTCGCTCGCAGTGGTAAAATAATGACACAGCATGAACGAATAATCCATACTGCAGTAAAGACTGACGCAAATCTTGAAAAAATGAAAAAATCACAAGACCGATTTACAAATAGAAACAACGTACTTCAATATCATATTTCGCGTCTAATGAATAAATCATTCGATCCAGAAAAACCAGATTTCAAAAATGGGACAGCATATTATGTTGGTTACATAATTGCGAAAGTTTTTCCAGACAGTGTCGCCAAATATTTAACTAAAAAGAAGAAAAAATATAAGTTCACTGGCAGTAGGATGAACCTGACTAACTTTTTTGCCCAAGAGTTAACCAAAGAATTCATCGATCATGTGATAAAGTTCATGGAAAGGTATGAGGATGGAGAGATAGACAAATTTAAATTTGAGTTTGATAGACATTTCAATGACAACACCAATCTTTTGTTTAAGCCTTCTGGAAATTTAGAGTATGATTCAATTGTTGATAATATGATTATATCAGGTCAACCTGAAGCGGCTTTTGTTTCAATGTATGAAAATTTATCTATAATTTCTGCCACTAAGAAATTAAAAAACTATCCATCTTAAATAGATTACGTTCAGGTTATTCTTAAATAACTTATCCTGACATATATTTAATCACAATCATATTTAATTTTAAGACCAACATATGTTGGTCTTACTCTTACATAAAATAATAATCCCCTATACACAAAATAAAACCAAACATTAAATAAAATGACATCTAAACCAACCCCAAATATTCCTTCATTTTCATGTAAGCCACTTTGAATGGAGCATTGTTCGCAGATATTGAATATTTATAGTGACATTCAGAATCATTATTATTTTCATTGAAAAATTTAATAGGAGTTACAATATTATCATGCCAGAATTTATTATTTTTACCCCAGTCGAACTTACCTAAATCTTCAATGACTTCATTTATTTTTTCAACATCACTATTCTTTACATCATATATGATTTTTGCAGCAATGTTAAGACCTACAGGATTAGCAATTAAATAACGTTTTCTAATACTAGGTATAACTGCTCGCGCTTCAGAATGCTCTTCAAGTTTTGAAATTTTATGGAGGATATCTATATTAAAAATCAGCTTTTCCGTCACATTTAATGCAAATTTCTCAAATTCAGCCAAACTTTCATCAGTAAAATTTGCCTCACACCATTCATCAAATGCTTTTGTTGACATAGATGGATTACCAGTAGCAAGCGTCTTTAAATAAGTTTTTAATGATGACGTAATTATGAAGGCTCTTGAGGCGCTACCCAAAGACTTTGAGTTTCCGTCGGTTAATCCTTTATTAAACAACTCGCAATTATAAGTGAAGTAATCTACCACCTTATTAAAGGATAATCGTTGATCATAGATTGACAAGATTGAGTTTGACAATGCCAATGTTTTTCCACAGTCAGCAAAATCTTGATGTATAGATCTTCTGTCAGATTCAAAGTTAATCATGACGGTTAAGGTTTGATCTAAAATGTCATCTCTTGTCTTATGATCATCATCCATTTCAAGTTCATGTATCCATTTATCAAAAGCTTGAATTCTATGTTGGCCATCAATAATTATTAATGATTTCCTATTTCTATTCATTAATAAGAAAAAATTTTCTTTGTTATTATCAGAAATCGATGGATAACTGATTACTGATATTTTTTCACTCAATGCTAATGTTATTGGAGGAACAATATACTGCTCTCTAAAGTTTCGTTTTAAATAAACAACGATGCTATCAACATGCTTTGAGTCAACGGGTCTATTATACTGCTCTTTAATACCATCACTATCAATGAATCCATATTGGTTTTTCTTAGCTGGCTGATATGCAACTAAATTTAATATTTCTTTGATAGTCAGTGATGTTGAAGCGCTATTGCGCCCCCCTTGCCTACCAGGAAATGCTTCAATGATAAACATATCTGTCATTTCAGAAATCTGTTTGGCCACGCTATAGGCTTCGTCGGCACTCTGAAATCGAGTCCATGTGATTGAGTTAAATGATTGACTGTTCATAATATGATTTCGGGTACTAAAATTAGACTTAATGCTAATGACCTATTCTACAGCTGTCAAAGTATAAGTCAGCAATAAGATTCCTACTCATTTTCGAGTTGATTATCGAATCTATTTAGTATCTATGTCGCGTTGCCACATACTCAATTGCTTTCTAAAATGAGGAGGGGGGGGGAAGAAATGCAGGGAACAGACGCGAGTAGGGATTTACAAAATCCCGTCATTCCACAAATGACAGACGTAAAAAAGCCGCTGATTGCTCAGCGGCTTTTTTGAATGTGGCGGAGAGATAGGGATTTGAACCCTAGGTGGGCTATAAACCCACGCCGGTTTTCAAGACCGGTGCTTTAAACCACTCAGCCATCT
>NZ_JAKJSN010000093.1:0-11551 GCF_050337005.1 Photobacterium japonica
TGTGGTCCTGTGGTCCTGTGGTCCTGTGGTCCTGTGGTCCTGTGGTCCTGTGGTCCTGTAAGCAGGATTTCAGATCCCTTTATGGGTGCAAGCACTTTCGCTCCTGCTCTTTCCATAGGGCCTTAGGGCCACAGGGTCGCTATTTCACGCCCCTCGACACTCGGAGCGCAGCGAGACCCGCCTCTAGACACGCGTTCCTTTATTTATAGTTTTTCTCAAACACCCCGGCGGGCATTTGCTGGATCTGGAACTCAATCATCTGGTTAAAGGCATCAAGCAACGGGGTGTATGTCTCTTCGTTGCCTTTATCCAGCGCCGTTAACGCCAGATAGCCCGCTTCCACCGTGGACACACCCTGCGATTTCGGGGATTTACGAATACGGTAATTACCGTCGTCGGCATTATCTAGTGCCACGGCGGGCAACTGCTGTAAATTGCTTGAAAGCTGCCACATTTTGTAGGCTTTTTTCCACGTGCCATCGAGCAAGATCAACGTGCGTTTTATTGCCGCGGCATCAGGTTCCGCTTCATTTGGCTCTGTCGCTTCAGCCAATACGGAGATCGGTGTGGCGTTCTCGCCTGGGTAAATCACCCACGCTTGACGGTGAGGATCGGCCAATAAACGGTTTATCTCATCATGCGTGGAAAAGTCTTCACCCACCCATAATTTGGCGTTGGGCAATGACAATGTCAAAATACGTGCCGTACCAATCGCACGTTTCACCTCAGAAGGGTGTTGTAAAATCCACAGTTCAGTTTTAGCATCAATCACTTGGATCCAGCGGCAAATACATGCCTGCTTGGCTTTACCGCACTGTTCACAATATCGACTCATCGAGGTGGCCTTGTCTATTCGTCTCTTTGTTATTCTCACTATCGCGCTGATAGCACTCATGCAATGGCCTGCGATAGCGTCCGCGCTGTTCTGGCAACGCGATGCCATTGTACACGGGGAGATCTGGCGGCTCATTACCGGCAACCTCACCCACACCAATTGGCCACACATGATAATGAACACGCTGGCCTTGGCAATCATTACCTTTATCTTTCGTGCACATTTAACCGCAGCACGGTTGGCCGGTCTGATTGTTAGTTTATCGCTGTTTATTGGGCTGTGTCTGTTCGGCTCTTCGATGCACAACTATGTCGGGCTTTCTGGTGTCTTGCATGGGATCTTTGCGTGGGGCGCCTGTCGGGATATTCTCGCCAAAGACAAACTGGGGATCGTGATGTTAGTCGGGATCATTCTGAAAGTGGCATATGAGCAAGTCTACGGCGCCTCAGCCCTATCAGCATCGCTGATCCAAGCTCGGGTTGCCACGGAAGCCCACCTTGCCGGCCTAGTGGGAGGGATAGTGATCGCGCTTACCCCTGTCGTATGGCGAACCCTTCGTACACGTTACGCCTCGTAAGCGGCTATCATGGCATAAAAAAAGAGAGCACCACCATGGTACTCTCTTTCGTTTGCATGGCGCGTGGTATCGTGCTTACAGCTTGATGCGCGCGCGATTTTTCTCAACAGTCGCCGCACCAATGCCCTTCACTTGAGACAAGGCTTCTGCCGACGCAAACACCCCATTGGCCTGTCGGTACTGCACAATCTTCGCTGCTTTGTCAGGGCCGATGCCCACTAGCAAGGTATCCAACTCTTCCGCATTGGCGGTATTGATATTCACGGTGATCTCAATCCCTTCATGCTTATCTACTTTCTCGACCTTGGTGTCTGTGCTATCAGCAGCCATCACCGGTGATGCCATCCCCATCAATAATGCACAGCCCATCGCAGCAAATATACGTTTCATCGTTCTCTCCTTATTATTGAAATCAGGCAGCCATGCCTGACATTAAACGCCTGTGTTTCAAGCGGTTGTTCGCCAACAAAGAGATTCGCTGAAGGAATGGAGAGAATGGGTAAAGCCTCAATCGCATTCCTACGCTAAAAATAAGCAAAAAAAAGACGGGCCGCACATGGCGGCCCGTCTACAAACGTATAAATTACAAATTAATTTGCCGTTTCGTCTTCTTCAACAGGGTATGACACTTCAGCCGTGTCACGCAGCACTTGCAGTGTTGCCATCACATCTTGCTGAGCGTACATCTGCTCTAACTGCATCGCCAGTTGGCTGTTGGCTGCAACATCACTCACGTTCGCATCAATGACATTATCCAGTGCGATGATCATCACATTACCGGCAGCATCGCGCGTCATACCGTACACGGTTTTATCTGCGTCAGGTTTTGCCATGCTGAAGGCTTCTTGTGCAATCATGCGGTCAGAACCAACACGTGCAATGGTTTCGGGTGCTGAGAAGCTCACGCCTTCCGTTTCAAGGATGTCCGTGTTACCCGCACGCAACGCCGTTACGATCTCGTCAGCTTTCGCTTGCGCTTGCGCTTCGCCTTTCTGGATAGCCAGCTGCTGCTTCACGGTTGCTGACACCTCGTCAAACGGCAGCACCATTTCAGGGCGGCTGTCATCAATACGAACAACAACAACGTGCTCAGGACCGACTTCAATCACTTCTGAGTTTTCACCGTTATCACGTACCGTCGAGCTCATCAATGCTTGTAGAACAGCCGGTGTTTTTAGCAACTCTGGCGCATCCGCTTCTGAAATGAAGTCTGTCGTCTGCACTGTGCCATTTACCGCTTCTGCCGCATCTTTTAGCGTGTCGTGCACTTCAAATGCCGTTTCAGCCAGCGCGGTTTGCTGGTCATAGAACGCTTCAGCCGCACGCTGCTCACGCAACTCAGCCAAAATATCATCACGTACGTCAGCAAATGGCTTCACTTTCGATGGCTTAACATCATCAAGCTTGATGATGTGGTAACCGAAGTCAGACGCAACAACACCCGAGATTTGACCTTTGTTCAGTGTAAATGCGGCCTCTTCAAAGGCAGGATCCATCACACCACGCTCAAACCAATCCAGCTTGCCACCCTCTTTACCGCTGAAGGTATCGTCAGAGGACGTTTTCGCCAGTTCAGCAAAGTCCGCACCGCCATTCAGCTGTGCCAACAATGCGTCAGCTTTCGCTTTTGCTTCGTCGCTTTTGCCTTCAACCAAGATATGGCTAACTTGACGTTGTTCTGCTGAACCGAACTTGCTCATGTTGTCATCGTAGTACGCTTTCACATCGGCATCAGACACATCCAGTGTCGTCTTCAACGTGTCGCCCGATAGCTCAACATAAGACACTTTGACTTGTTCAGGACGCGTGTAAAGTGCTGGGTTTTGCTCGTAGAACGCTTTCGCTTCTTCGTCTGTCACGGTCGCATTTTGCGTGAACGTGGCAATATCGAGTGAAAGCGTACGAATTTCACGCTGTTGCTGCTCAAGCTTAGTCAATGCCGTTAGCTCATTCGCCAACGCAAAGTCAGAACCTTGAATCGCGGCCAAGAACTGCTGACGCAGCATGTCGGTACGCATAGATTCAGCAAACATATCTGGCGTTAGGCCAGCACGGCGTAGCAATGCGTTGTAATGCTCGTTATCAAACACACCATCACGCTGGAATTCTGGCATGGCCAGAATCGTGTTTTGAATCTGCTTATCGCTGATACGCAGACCCAGCTCATTCGCACGCTGCTCGATCAATAGGTCATTGACCATACGATCCAACACGCTACGTTTGAACTGCTGCACATAAGCAGGATCACCCATTAGCGAAGAGAAAGACTCACCCAACTGCGATTGCATGCGGTTGCGTTCGTTCTGATACGCCATGTCAAATTCACGTTGCGTGATTTCATGACTGTCGACCTTTGCCGCCACTTGCTGACCACTACCTGCAAGGTAGCCGCCCACACCAGCAAAAACAAAAGAAAGTATAATTAAGCCAAGCACGATCTTGACCCAAATGCTGCTTGCGCCTTCGCGCATACGGTCCATCATAATTTGCCGTATCTCCTACTGATTCGATCTGGCGTGGTAATACCAAGTTCACTGGTTATTTGATGCTTCCCGGCAAGTTGCGTTGCCTGAGAATAGTGTGCTTGGCTCGAGTATGGTTTAAGACGGATTTGCCTCAAAAAACACACGCATATAAAGTAAAAAAAGCGCATCTTCAGGATGCGCCCTTTGTCCATACCAAGTTGCTGTTAGGACAACCGGAATGCTTGTTTGTTCACACAAACTGACGGGCTAGGCCCAACGGTTAGTTTACCGAATCTTTCAGCGCTTTACCCGCTTTAAAGCCAGGTACTTTCGCTGCTGCGATCTGAATCTCAGCACCTGTCTGTGGGTTACGGCCCGTGCGTGCCGCACGCTCACGAACAGAGAACGTACCAAAGCCAACAAGCGCTACTGAGTCACCTGCTTTCAAGCTATCAGAAACTGCGTCAAGGAATGCGTCTAAAGCACGTCCCGCAGACGCTTTTGAGATATCGGCATTCTCAGCAATTTGATCAACTAATTGAGTTTTGTTCACGGTCTCATCCTCTCTATGAACGCCATCCGTACGCCGCCGTTTTTACTGCTGTTTAGGGGCGTTACGAACACAAAAATATATCAGGCCTAATTATCTCAGCACACAACACCCCAATACGGGGAAGCGTTGATATTATTGAGCTAACGGCAAATTAGACTCTCTTATAGCGACACAAAAAAACGCTGACAAGGATTTTGTCCCTGAAAGCGTTTTTTCATACTTTAACTTTGCTGCATGTCACTGTTTTGGGTGTTGACCAGTTCAATACCTGTTGGATTATTCTGCAGTGCAATGGTGAGCACTTCATCAATCCAACGGACTGGACACACTTTCAGATCAGCAATCACGTTATCTGGGATCTCTTCCAAATCACGCTCGTTCTCTTTCGGGATCAGCACTGTCTTGATGCCACCACGGTGGGCTGCCAACAGTTTTTCCTTCAAGCCGCCGATAGGCAACACTTCACCGCGCAAGGTGATTTCACCGGTCATGGCGACATCCGCACGTACCGGGTTACCGGTCAGGCTAGACACCAATGCCGTACACATGGCGATACCAGCACTTGGGCCGTCTTTCGGTGTTGCGCCTTCCGGTACGTGAACGTGAATATCACGCTTCTCGTAGAAGTCAGGGGCAATGCCCAGACGCTCCGCACGGCTACGTACCACTGTCATCGCCGCTTGGATGGACTCTTGCATCACATCACCCAATGAACCGGTGTAGGTCAACTTGCCTTTACCTGGCATGGATTCGGTTTCAATGGTCAGCAAATCGCCGCCCACTTCCGTCCATGCAAGACCAACGACTTGACCAATACGGTTGCTGTCTTCGGCTTTACCGTAATCAAAACGCTGCACGCCCAAGTACTCTTTCAGGTTGTCCTGATTGATCACCACTTGTTTGGTGGTTGGGTTAAGCAGAATTTCTTTTACCGCTTTACGGCACAGTTTAGACACTTCACGCTCAAGGCTTCGCACGCCCGCTTCACGGGTGTAATAACGAATAATGCCCAGCAGTGCAGAGTCGTCCACGTCGATTTCAGCGGGCTTCAGGCCGTTGCGCTGAATTTGCTTACTCAGCAAATGGCGCTTCGCGATGTTGAGCTTTTCATCTTCGGTATAACCCGACAGACGGATCACTTCCATACGGTCAAGCAACGGACCCGGAATGTTCATCGAGTTTGACGTGGCAACGAACATCACGTCAGACAAGTCGTAATCGACTTCCAGGTAGTGATCGTTGAACGCGTTGTTCTGCTCGGGATCCAGTACTTCAAGCAAGGCAGAAGACGGGTCACCGCGCATGTCTGATGACATCTTATCGATCTCATCTAACAGGAACAGCGGGTTCTTCACTTCCACTTTCGCCATTTTCTGGATTAACTTACCCGGCATAGAACCGATGTAGGTACGACGGTGACCGCGGATTTCCGCTTCGTCACGTACGCCACCCAGTGCCATGCGCACGTACTTACGTCCGGTCGCAGCAGCAATAGACTGACCCAATGAGGTTTTACCCACACCCGGTGGCCCCACCAAACACAGGATCGGACCTTTTAGTTTGTTGACACGGCTTTGAACCGCTAAATACTCAAGAATACGCTCTTTCACACGGTCAAGACCGTAGTGATCGGCGTTGAGCACTTCTTCCGCTTTCGCGAGGTTCTTCTTCACTTTTGAACGCTTGTGCCATGGCACGCTCAGCATCCAATCAATGTAGCCGCGAACCACGGTCGCTTCGGCTGACATCGGTGACATCATCTTCAGCTTTTGCAGTTCTTGTTCGGTTTTCTCACGCGCTTCGGCCGGCATTTTCGATTCTTCGATCTTAATCTGCAAAGACTCGAACTCATCCGGCGCATCATCCAGCTCACCCAGTTCTTTCTGGATCGCTTTCATCTGCTCGTTGAGGTAATACTCGCGCTGGCTTTTTTCCATCTGCTTTTTGACGCGACCACGGATGCGTTTTTCCACCTGCAGCAAGTCAATTTCAGATTCCATCATCGCCATCAGGAACTCAAGACGTTCCGTCACATCGACAATTTCCAGCACTTTTTGTTTATCGGCCAATTTCAATGGCATGTGTGCCGCAATGGTATCGGCCAAACGGGCCGCTTCATCAATACCATTGAGGGACGTCAGTACTTCTGGCGGGATCTTTTTGTTCAGCTTAATAAAGCCTTCAAATTGATTGATTGCCGTGCGTACCAATACTTCCTGCTCACGCTCGTCCATTTCCGCGGTCACAAGGAACTCGGCGTCTGCGCTGAAGAAGTCGTCATCACGTAAGTTGTCCACTTTTGCGCGCTGCTGGCCTTCAACCAGCACCTTTACTGTGCCATCCGGCAGTTTCAGCAATTGCAGGATCGTAGCAACCGTACCGACGTCGTACAAATCGTGGATAGAAGGTTCGTCGGTCGCGGCTTCTTTCTGCGCCACCAACAAAATTTGTTTGTTGTCATCCATCGCGGCTTCAAGGCAGCGAATTGACTTATCCCGGCCTACGAACAATGGAATAACCATGTGCGGGTAGACCACCACATCTCGCAGTGGTAGAACGGGGATCTCAAGGCGTTCCGAACGCTCCAGGTTCATATTATTCTCTCTTCCGTTCAATCTCTTTACTGAGTATATGGGGGCAAGCGCTAAAGATTCAACGGGATAACCGACAGAAAATAAAAAAGGAGGCATAAGCCTCCTTTTTTTTGCACGTTTTGAGTAAAAATTACTCAGCACCCGCCGCTTGGTTTTCTGTGTTGGCATAAATCAGCAATGGCTCAGACTCGCCTTTAATCACTGATTCATCAATCACAACCTTGCTAACACCTTCAGCAGAAGGCAGTTCATACATGGTGTCTAGCAATACCGCTTCCACGATAGAACGCAGGCCACGGGCACCCGTTTTACGATCCATCGCTTTGCGGGCAATCGCCACAAGCGCATCATCACGGAACTCAAGCTCGACATTTTCAAGCTCAAGCAATGCTGCATATTGCTTGGTCAACGCGTTCTTCGGTTCGCGCAAGATCTGTACCAGAGCATCCTCATCCAATTCGTTAAGGATTGCAGTCACCGGCAAACGACCGATGAATTCTGGGATCAAGCCGTATTTAACCAAATCTTCCGGTTCAACCTGCTCAAACAACGCACTCAGCGTACGAGAATCGTCTTTAGAGCGCACATCTGCGCCAAAACCGATGCCTGTACCCGTCGCAACACGCTGATCCACGACTTTATCCAGACCCGCAAATGCGCCGCCACAAATAAAGAGGATCTTCGATGTATCAACCTGCAAGAATTCTTGCTGTGGGTGCTTACGGCCACCTTGTGGTGGTACCGATGCCACGGTCCCTTCAATCAGTTTCAGCAAGGCTTGCTGAACACCTTCACCTGACACGTCACGCGTGATAGATGGGTTATCTGATTTACGCGAGATCTTGTCGATTTCATCAATGTATACAATACCGCGCTCTGCTTTGGCGACATCATAATCACATTTTTGCAATAGCTTCTGGATGATGTTTTCAACATCTTCACCCACGTAACCCGCTTCTGTTAGCGTGGTTGCGTCAGCCATTGTGAAAGGTACATCAAGCATACGCGCCAGTGTTTCAGCCAGCAGGGTTTTACCACTACCGGTTGGGCCGATAAGCAGGATATTACTCTTGCCTAACTCAACGCCATCACTGTTCGTGTCGCCGTTACGAAGGCGCTTGTAGTGGTTATAAACCGCTACTGCTAGCACTTTCTTCGCATGACCCTGACCAATAACGTATTCATCCAGGTTTTTACGAATTTGCTGTGGTGTCGGAAGGTCGCTGCCATCACGCTTAGGCATTACTTCTTTGATTTCTTCACGAATGATGTCGTTGCATAGATCAACACATTCATCGCAAATATACACAGAAGGGCCTGCAATCAGCTTGCGAACTTCGTGCTGACTTTTACCGCAGAAAGAGCAGTACAGCAGTTTTCCACTACCACTCTCTTTTCGCTTATCTGTCATTCGCTAACCTCTTTTCGGGTTTTACCCCATCATTGCCTTGTTTTGAGTGTATAACAACTCAAGTCGTTTTGCTCCGTGCTTCGCGGGTTGCCAAGCACGGCCACAACGGTCTTAGCTATTACGCTGACTCAAAACTGCATCCACTAAACCGTACTCTACGGCTTGGTCTGCAGACATAAAGTTATCACGATCAGTATCACGTTCAACCACCTCAAGTGGCTGGCCTGTATGCTCAGCAAGTAGACCGTTTAGACGCTGCTTAATCGTTAGGATTTCTTGTGCATGGATTTGAATATCCGATGCTTGTCCTTGGAAGCCACCCAATGGCTGGTGAATCATCACGCGAGAGTTAGGTAGGCAATAACGCTTACCTTTCGCGCCACCGGCAAGCAAGAAGGCACCCATAGAACACGCTTGACCCATACATACGGTGCTCACGTTTGGCTTGATAAATTGCATGGTGTCATAAATTGACATACCTGCAGTCACTGAGCCGCCTGGAGAGTTGATGTAAAGGAAGATGTCTTTGTCTGGGTTTTCTGACTCAAGGAACAATAGCTGCGCAACCACTAGATTGGCCATGTGATCTTCAACCTGACCGGTCAGGAAAATCACACGCTCTTTTAGTAGTCGGGAATAGATGTCGTAAGAACGTTCACCACGCGAAGTCTGCTCGACCACCATAGGAACCAGCGCATCTAAGATTGGCGACATGGCATTTCTTTCTTGGTAGCTCATAACGTTATTTCCCTAAAATAAATGGCCCGAATGAAATTACTCTCACACGGACCATTGTTAGCAGAAGATTTGAAGTAAAGTCAAATCTTTGCTGTATTTTCAGTCAATTAAGCAGCAGGCTGGTTCATTAGCTCGTTGAAGCTAACTTCTTTCTCAGTTACCTGAGCTTTTGCCAACAGTGCGTCAATTGCTTGCTCTTCAAGAGCAACGTTGCGCATGTTGTTCATCATCTGATCGTTCTTCTCGTAGTAAGCAACAACTTCTGTTGGATCTTCGTATGCAGAAGCCATTTCAGCGATGATTGCTTTTACGCGCTCTTCGTCAGCTTTTAGCTCTTCAGCCTTGATCACTTCACCAAGAAGTAGGCCAACAACTACGCGACGCTTCGCTTGCTCTTCGAACAATTCACGTGGTAGTTCAGGTGCGTTTGCAGCATCACCGCCGAAGCGTTGAGTTGCTTGCTGACGTAGAACATTGATTTCTTGCTCGATAAGCGCAGCAGGAACAGCGATGTCGTTCTGCTCAACCAAACCGTTTAGGACTTGATCTTTGATACGGCCTTTAACCGCTTGCTTCAGCTCACGTTCCATGTTCTTACGTACTTCAGCTTTTAGCGATTCAACAGAACCGTCTTCAATACCGAACTTAGCAACGAACTCTTCAGTCAGCTCAGGTAGCTCTTGCGCTTCAACTTTGTGCAGTGTGATAGCGAAAGATGCTGCTTTACCTTTTAGGTTTTCAGCGTGGTATTCTTCAGGGAAAGTCACTTCTACAGTGAACTCTTCGCCCGCTTTCTTACCAACAACACCGTCTTCGAAACCAGGGATCATACGGCCCTGGCCCATTGCTAGTGCGAAGCCTTCAGCTTTACCGCCTTCGAACTCTTCGCCGTCGATAGAACCAGTGAAGTCGATAGTTACACGGCTATCAGCAACAGCTGCAGCGTCTACTTCAGCCCACGTCGCTTGCTGCTTACGTAGTGTATCTAGCATGCCGTCAACGTCTGCGTCGTTAACGTCTACTGCTGGTTTCTCAACAGCAATTTTGTCTAGGTTAGCGAGCTCGATTTCAGGGAACACTTCAAAAGATGCTTTGAAAACAAGATCTTTACCTTCAGCGATTTCTACTGGAGTGAAAGTAGGTGCGCCTGCTGGGTTGATCTTTTCTTTTACGATTGCTTCGATGTAGTGACGCTGCATCACTTCACCAAGGATGTCTTGACGTACAGATGCGCCAAACATACGAGCAACCATTTTAATTGGTGCTTTACCTGGACGGAAACCATCGAAACGACGATTTTTAGCAATTTTTTTCAGTTCAGCGGCTACAGCGTTTTCGATGTTTGCAGCTGGTACTGTGATAGTCAGATGGCGTTCTAGACCTTCAGTGGTTTCAACGGTAACTTGCATTATATTTAACCTCAAAACTTACTCAGTGTTCTCTGAGTGATGTTGCCGATCAGCGATACTGACGGTGGCATCCTTTCGTGTTATGGCAGGCTACCACGCCTAAACCATAACGCCTTAATTCTGATAATTTCTGTCATTCTCGGCAATGTTGCCGGGAAGTCGGAAATTAAAACGCGGTATTATAACGGTCATCAGCCTTGCCGTCGAGACAGACTGGCCGCACCGCAATCAAACCTTTCACACAAGATAGGGGCAAAAATTCCATTTACAAGTGTAAAGATTAAAAAATTCGCGTCCTTTTACGATTTTTTGACCCTGAGCTTAATTATTCGCTGTATTAAACCGCCGATTGTTGATTTTTACCTCACGCAACAAACACGCAAAATGATAAAAAAGTCGCAACGATACGTGGTATCTACGCGTTTTTTGATGGTGTGGTTGCGTGTAGCGTCCATCATGCTTACGCATCCGCCAACGCGGATTCATGGATGGCATAAATGAAAACAAGGTAAGAAAAAGGTAAGAAAAAGAAGCATGAAGGAGAGAACGAACAATGCCGTTTGACAAACGACAGATACAAAAAAGCCAGCGAAAACGCTGGCTTTTTTGTTGAATATGGCGCGCCCTGCAGGATTCGAACCTGCGACCACATACTTAGAAGGTACGTGCTCTATCCAACTGAGCTAAGGGCGCATAACGGTTAACGTTACGGTGTCGAATTATACGGCCATAAACCTTGCCGTCAACGCCTTTTACATGATTTTCCGTGCATTTAGCGCTAAACGTTCAAACATGCAACAATATGAAGACGAAGAGCGCGATTCAGGCACGAGATTCGAGTCTGAAGGGGCGAGTATCGAGAAAAAGCAAGTTTTGGATCCTGTGGTCCTGTGGTCCTGTGGTCCTGTGGTCCTGTGGTCCTGTGGTCCTGTGGTCCTGTGGTCCTGTGGTCCTGTGGTCCTGTGGTCC
>NZ_JAKJSN010000094.1:0-10421 GCF_050337005.1 Photobacterium japonica
GTGGTCCTGTGGTCCTGTGGTCCTGTGGTCCTGTGGTCCTGTGGTCCTGTGGTCCTGTGGTCCTGTGGTCCTGCAGGCAGAATTTAAGATCGAGTGTCAAAAGCAAGCATTGTGACTGCTTTATAATACTAATAATTAGGTTTGTTTTTTCTACCGAGAGGAACGACAGGTACTGAAAATGGCCTTGATGTAATCATCAAGGCTAGGCGAATTCTTTAAACGTTATTGATCGGAATGAAAGATAGACGACTGATAATCCATTACCGCTTAATCACCAAATGTGCTCGGACTGTTGAGCATCGTGAATCATGATTAGGTAAGTGCCTTGTCCATAGGACCTCAGGACCTTTTAGCCAGCGCTACCGGCCGCTCTTCCTCGTCCCTAGCACCTATTTGACCGATTTTTGACACGCTACCGCCCTTGGGTTGAGGTTCCCAATATCCATTGATGATGTGCCAGCGGTAGTAAGCATTTTGCGTTGGATATCACAGCACATAGTGCAATGGCATGCGCTGTACACGTCAGGCTGTGTGGTATCGCTAACACGCCATCGGCCACGACTTGAAAGTCGTCCTAAAATGCGACCGTGATTTTACACACTTTTTGTGTTGATAGGAATATGAGTTTTAGCGCTTATCGGCATCTTTTTTCTCTGGTGCCATTAAATGACTGTAATTTCAAAAAATATGCAAAAACATGACAACGAGAAAATGTGATCCCCCTCACGCATGGTTATTTTGCGAACAAAAAGAACACGCTGCACACCAAGAATATTGGCTTAAGAAATAAGCGTCAATGTTGACTCATCACCATTGTATCCAATTAAGCAACTGAAAAGACTCTAAAGTTCTTTTATGACAAGATCATTGATGCATTGCAGATTTGCCCATATCACCATATCATTGCATAGAAGGCGGGTTCCGCTTTTGCTCTTTTTGGCTTTTAGCCTTTTGTGAAAAATTGTTTATAGACGCTATACAACAATAAGGGAATTAGAATGAAAAAAACAACAATTGCATTGCTAGCAGCAATGTCTATGGCAGGTTCTGCATTTGCCGCAACTGAAACGACTGCAGGTGCTGCGGGTTCTGCTTCAAGCACAACAGCAACGGCTGCAACCACCACAGCTACAACGACAGCGGGTACAGCAGCGGGCACAGCAGGTGCAACAGCCGCAGCGGCTGGCGGTATCACAGCAACAACCGTTGCTGTTGGCGCAGCTGTCGCCGTTGGCGCAGTCGCGGTTGCTGATTCAAGCAACAACGACAACAACACTACAACGTCTGTGTCTGCACAGGGTTAATTGACGCACCGTCAATAACACCAACACAACAGACACACAATAACCGTACCTGAGTGGCACAGGTGCTGCTGTGCGGTTATTTTTGTTGCGTTCACGGTTTATTCTGCGCTGGGTGCTTGCACGCGGCGTTCTTTTGTTTGATTTTCTGTACTACAGGGAGTGAGTAGCTAGGATGCCCACTGCACAGCCTGCCGCCTTATCGGCATTACGATCTCGGCTTTACCGATTGATGTTGGGGAGCTGCTTACTCTCCGCCCCTTTACTGCTTTCTGGCTGCAGCCAAAAATTCAATGATGTGAACGACACCATGCAGCTCGCCCTGTTTGGTAATGCCGATGCCACATTAAGCGTTGACGATGTCAATAACCTGCCGTATGCCAGCCTTTATGCCAGTATAGACGATGGCCCCCAAGCCTTCATGGTATTAGCCTTGGCAGAAACCGCCCCCACTTATGCCCATTCAGCGGAAAATGCAGTGGCGAATACCGCACCGCCGATACTGAAATGGTTATCGTCCGATAAAGGCATGCTACAAACCCAATCTGGCCGGGTGGTGAAAACGCTCAACTTACCGCAAGGCAACGTGGTAGCGCTGCGCAGCACAGAAACCGACCCTCTGCAGTTGGGTTTACAGCGTGCCGATACCCCGCGTTCGTGGCAACGTCAGATTGACTGGCAACCGGGTTATCACACGGGCTATCAAGCCCTCTCTCACTTTACTCAGCATGATAATCAGGTGATCTTGGTCAATCAACACCCTATCGACACCTTGTATTTCACCGAAGAGGTGTCTGTTACGGCGCTCGATGCCACGTACACCAATGCATTTTGGCTGCACCCATCAACGGGGCGCGTGATCAAATCACGGCAGAAATTGGCACCGAACCTGCCCTATGTCGACATAACGGTACTTAAGCCATTTTTTGCTACGGGGCAA
The DNA here is from genome assembly GCF_050337005.1 of Photobacterium japonica. NCBI lineage: Bacteria > Pseudomonadati > Pseudomonadota > Gammaproteobacteria > Vibrionales > Vibrionaceae > Photobacterium > Photobacterium japonica. The sequence continues at coordinate 2,242 of NZ_JAKJSN010000094.1, forward strand.
GCACAATGACACCGACTCTCTCTACGCTCGCACTCGCTTCTCTCGCTATCATGGGAACATGGTTTTCGCCACTGCTTCATGCTCAGCCTCAATCGCAAGCACAAGCACAAGCACAGACACAAACTGAGGTATCGCAAGCGGGTGTAAAAACGCACATAACGGTCAATGCGACGTACTCGCTGAATCAAGGCGACGCCGCACAAACAACGACACCACAAGCACTCACCCTGTCTTACCCTGCGCCGGTTCGACTCGAACAAGTGCTTGCGGATACGTTGCAGCATTTACCACAGTTACCGGTACCTGCCATCGATAACGGCACAGCCATCAGCGGTCAGGCGATCTATTGGCCGGCAGCCAGCGTATTTACGGCCTTTCCGCACCCCCAGAAAATGGCGACCCACGCGGCGCTGTCTGAGCTGATTAAACAAAGTGACGACGCAGACGCCCGTATTTTTGATGCATTGCAGCACCAACTGGCCCAGTTACCCATCGGTGAGCGTGTATTCACGCCGCTGGATTATGATGCGGTGCGGATCACCCCGGCACTCAATCCGCTTATCACCCAGTCGATTACGCTGGTATTGCCGCCCAAACCCACGCATGTCTTGGTGGTGGGTGCCGTCAAACAGCCCGGTTTTTTCCCGTGGCAACCTCGTCAAGATGTCGACAGCTATGTTAGCCAAGCGGATGTCGCCACACACGGCATGTCACAGGCCGATAACAGCGAAGCCATCGTGATCCAACCGGATGGCACCGTAGAAACCCATGCCTTTGCTTACTGGAACCACCAGCACCAAGACATTGCCCCAGGCGCGACGGTGTATCTGCCTTTTGCGGATTTACCCCGAGATGCCGCCTCACTCAATGATGAGATCGTTCACTTATTAAGGAATCGGGCCCTGTAATGCACCCTGTACTTAAAACCTCGTTATCGGCCCTCACCCTGGCCATGCTGCCTGTTCTGCATGCCCATGCTGATACGTTTGATTACCCTGAATTTTCCCCGTCACAATCTGATTTTGGTGGCGTGGGCTTAATGCAAATGCCGTCTGGCCGTGTGGCAAAAGAAGGCGAACTCAGTGTTGGCGGTACCTTCAATGACGAATACCACCATTACACCGTGTCACTCCAACTGCTGCCATGGTTAGAAACCACCATTCGCTATACCTTGGTGCAAGATCTTCTGTATAGCAATGATGAAGACTTCAGTGGCGATACCAAATACACCGATAAAGGCATCGACTTTAAAGTCCGTCTATTAGAAGAAAGCTACTGGCTACCCGAAACCTCCATCGGGGTACGTGATTTCGGTGGTACCGGCCTGTTTGATGGGGAATTCATTGCCGCCAGTAAACATGTCGGCCCGTTTGATTTCACCTTGGGTGTCGGCTGGGGCTATATCGGTAACAGCGGCAACTTAACCGGGGATAAATCGCAAGCGGTCGATTGTGATCGTAATACCGATTACAAAGGCAAAGGCGGCAGCATTGATTTTGATCGCTGGTTCACCGGTTGTAGCGCCGTATTCGGCGGGGTGGAATACCAAAGCCCGTGGGCGCCGTTGCGCTTGAAAGTGGAATACGACGGTAACGATTACACCAGTGATTTCCCTGTCACCCGTGGCGGCGTGGACATGTCACAAGACAGTAAATTCAACTACGGCGCATTATACCGCTTAGGCCAATGGGGGGATGTGCGTTTAAGCTATGAACGCGGTACCACCTGGACGCTGGGCTTTACGTTGAATACCAACTTCAATGACATGAAGGCGATGTGGCAAGATGATCCCGTGCCTGCGTATGATACACCCGCCGCACAATCGGCACGTGCAGCCAGTGAGTTGACGCCTGCGCAATGGGAACAGCTAGCGCAAGACTTGCACCAAATCGCAGGCTATAAAGACCCTGCCATCTATGCCGATGACACCAGCATTACCGTGATGGCACCGCAAACGAAGTACCGTGACCGCGATGAAGCACAGTTACGCGCAGGCACACTGCTGGCCAACCAAGGCCCGGCGGCTGACACATATCGCATTATTGAAACAGCAAACCGTCAGCCTGTGACAGAAACCCACATTGATCGCGATGCATTTGCCAATGTGGCCGATCACCGCGGTTTCAATACCCACATGGATGATGCGACCGCGGCTATCGAGCCACAAGCACCGACAGGCACCCTGTATGCAAAGTCCAATAAGGATTGGGATGTCAGTGTGTCACCAACCTTGCAGCAATCGTTCGGTGGCTCAGAAGATTTCTATCTGTTCAATATCGGGATTTCCGCGGGGGCAAATTACTGGTTTAGCGATAATGTCGAGCTAGGCGGATCGCTCTATCTAAATATCTACGATAATTACGACAAGTTCCTGTATGAAGTGCCGCCAGATGGGACCGATTTAAAACGTGTCCGTACCTTGGTGCGTCAGTACATCAATGACAATCCGATCCGCATGAACAATTTGCAGCTCACCTGGATGGATAAACTGAGCGATAACTGGTATGCCCAAGCGTACGGCGGTTATCTGGAAATGATGTTCGGCGGTGTGGGCAGCGAAGTGCTGTACCGTCCACAAGGCAGTAACTGGGCAGTTGGTATCGATGCAAACTACGTCGTACAGCGTGATCCGGATTCACAATTGGGTTTCTTTACCGAAGAAGTGCAATTTGACCCTATCACAGGCCGCAATTACCGCGTACAAACCGGTGCGCTAACGGGTCATGCAACCGTGTATTACCAACCTGACTGGTCATGGCTACCCAATACGCTGTTCAAAGTCAGCGCGGGTCGCTACCTGACCGAAGACATTGGTATGACGGTGGATTTCTCGAAGCAATTTGACAGCGGTGTGATTGCCGGTGCTTTTGTGGCGAAAACGAATTTGTCTGCAGAGGAATTTGGCGAAGGCAGCTTTAACAAAGGCTTCTACATTTCGATCCCGTTTGATGTGATGACAGTGAAACCAAGTACCAATCGTGCAACGATTTCTTGGCTGCCGCTATCTCGTGACGGTGGACAAATGCTGAACCGTAAGTACCAACTGTACAGCGTGACCGATGCACGCTCACCGTGGTACGGACGTAAAGCCATGCACTAAGTGTCATTACCTGTCTAGATCATAGATAGCGTTGATACCAACAAAAACGCCGTGATGCTGAATCGCATCACGGCGTTTTTATTTATTCATACTTGGGTCAACGACATTCACGCTTAATCTGTACCAAACGTAATCTTCGCTAACCTTAATCTGCACCAAACAGGTCACGGGTGTAGACTTTATCCGAAACATCTTCCAGCTCTTCCGCCATGCGGTTAGACACAATCACATCTGATATCTGCTTGAAGGCCTCAAGATCGGTGATCACTTCCGATTGGAAGAAGTCTGCTTCTTTTAACACCGGCTCATACACCACCACCGTGATCCCTTTGGCTTTGATCCGCTTCATGATCCCTTGAATGGACGAGGCGCGGAAATTATCGGACCCCGCTTTCATGATCAAGCGGTACACACCGACCACTTTGGGCTTTTTCGCAATAATCGAATCTGCAATAAAGTCTTTACGGGTACGGTTGGCATCCACAATCGCCCCAATGATGTTATTGGGTACTTTGTGGTAATTGGCGAGTAATTGCTTGGTGTCTTTCGGTAAACAGTAGCCCCCGTAACCAAAAGACGGGTTGTTGTAATGATTACCGATACGCGGGTCTAGCCCAACACCTTCAATGATCTGGCAGCTGTCTAAACCATTCGCTTCTGCGTACGAGTCCAACTCATTGAAGTACGCCACACGCATTGCGAGATAGGTATTGGAGAACAACTTCACCGCTTCGGCTTCTGTCGAGTGCGTAAACAACACGGGCACATCTTGTTTTTCTGCGCCTTGTAGCAACAAATTCGCGAAGATTTCAGCACGTTCAGACTTTTCACCGACAATAATGCGAGACGGGTGAAGGTTATCAAACAGGGCGCGACCTTCACGTAAAAATTCCGGCGAGAACAAAATGTTGTCACAGCCAAATTCGTCTTTAATGCGCTGGGTGTATCCCACCGGTACCGTAGATTTAATCACCATGACGGCATGCGGGTTGATCGTCAGCACATCACGGATCACCGCCTCAACGGAAGCGGTATTGAAGTAATTGGTGATCGGATCATAGTCGGTCGGCGTGGCAATAATGACAAAATCTGCCCCTTGATACGCCACTTGCTTATCCGTGGTCGCGGTCAGGTTTAGGGGTTTTGTCGCCAAATAGGCCGAGATCTCTTTGTCTTCAATCGGCGAAAGGCGGCGCTGAATGAGATCCACTTTTTCCTGCACGATATCCAATGCATAGACGTCATTATGCTGTGCCAGTAGCACCGCATTAGAAAGGCCGACATACCCTGTGCCTGCAACCGTAATTTTCATCACTTAACCTCAAAATCAATCGTATCCAGAGATAATAACAAAATACCATGACAGCGTGTTGCTATGACAAACAAAATCAATGGTATTGCTAGTACTAACGATAGATACGACGGTTAAAAAGGCAAAAAACTCTATGAAGAAATCACAAAATAATCGTATTAGGTCGCAGACTGCCTCTCCACCCTATCAGGCAGCAAGGCATTACAATGAGGATGAGGGAATATGCCTTTTCTCCTCTTGATGAGCAGCTAATCGAATGTCACTGTCGGGTTTCACCGCCTGCAAGCGTGACGCTAAACACTGCTGGGCTCGCGCTTCACCATGCACCAGATGGATGGTGCTCGGACCCTGTTCAATATTTTCAACAAACTCACACAATTGTGCTTGATCGGCATGCGCGGAATAGCCTGACAACTCGTGAATTTGCGCTGCAACCGGTACCGATATCTGCTGAATATCCACACTCGTTTCACCGGACAATAAACGCTGTCCTAATGTACCAGGGGCTTGATAACCGACCATCACCACATCCGTTCTTGCATCGGGCAATAAGGCTTTCAGGTAGTTCAAGATACGCCCTCCCGTGCACATGCCGCTTGCCGCCACAACAATGGCGGGCTCTCCGGTTGACTGCAAGCGCCGAACCAAATCTTCATGCTCTTGGTGTGATTCCACCGTCACACATTGGGAAAAGGACAATGGGTGACGCCCCAGTGTGACTTTTTGCTTCGCTTCTTTGGCCCATAACCGCTGAAAATGGGTGTATTGCTGTGTAATTTGTGAGGCCAATGGGGAATCTAAAATCACCGGAATATTTTGCCATTTAATGGCATCCGCGTTATCTGGCTCGCTATTGGCCAACATACTGCTTTCCGCCATCATGGATTCGATATCAAACAGCAACTCTTGGGTGCGCCCGACACTGAACGCAGGGATCAGAATCACTCCACCGTTTTGTAAGGAACGGCTGATGATCTGCATTAACTTCACGTTTCTGTCCGTATCACGGTCATGTAATCGATCACCATAGGTACTTTCTAGCACCAAGGTATCGACTTTTTGCGGCGAGCATGGGTCAACCAGTAACGGGGTATTACTCGGCCCAAGATCACCAGAGAAGACCACCGTGTGGCCATCTGGCAGTTCCAATTCAATGTACGCCGACCCTAATATATGCCCGGCCTGACGAAAATACGTTTTGATTCGGTCCCCAGAAGGCAACGTGATCGGGGCTAAGCAATCAAACGGCACCGGGCGCAGTAACGAATTGACTAACGCGATAAATTGATGACGTTGAGCATGGTTCAAATTGAGCTGGATTTTTAATCCATCATCCAACATCAAGGGCAACAATGCTGCCGTTGCTTCGGTGGCATAGATAGGGCCCCGAAAACCGGCGGCCAATAGCCAAGGAATACGGCCAACATGATCAATATGGCAATGCGTCAATAATAATGCTTGGATGTGTTGAATCGAGAACTCAATATTTAATGGCTTATGTGCTTCTGCACCTTGAAAGAGGCCACAATCAACCAAAATGCCATATTCTTTCCAACGAAGTTCATGACACGACCCGGTCACACCTTCATAGGCACCATGATGAAAAATCTGCACGTAAGAATCCTCAGATAATGAATGAGGGCATGATGGCAAAATCCCCTTCCCGCCTAAAGAAGATTGCTGGTTTGCACGACCCACTTCACGAAAATAGTGACAATGCCGCTGCACAAGAACACACAGATAGAACACATTTAACACATCAAACTTTTATGGTGAATGTCATCATTTTATCTATAGTTAAAGAGCTTAAAAACCGACAAAAAAGACACTCGCCGTGAATATCACTGCCTAACACACCACAAAACGGCGCATTATTCGCCATGAAAGCAATGCCATTTGGCCGATTTTAATCGTACCAAAGCACACACAATGACGGGAGAAGCATGAGCATGTATTTTTTTCTGCCACTCTTATTCTCTTTTTGTCTTATGTTTCCGCTGTATTTTATCGCCATAAAAGTACAACTGGTCGACTATCCGTCCTCCCGTAAACATCATCAGGGTATTGTCCCTCTCATTGGGGGATTGGGCATCTTCTCTGCCATGCTCGTCGCTTACCTCGTTCTGGTGAGCCTTAATCGCCATGCCGAGTTAGCCCAGCCCTACGCTTACTGGTTGGGAGCGGGCTGTTTTGTCTGCATCGGGTGTTTGGATGATAAATACACGTTGAATGTAAAAATACGCCTTGTCATGCAAGTCTTAATCACCCTGTGGCTGATCACAGGCGATCACTTACGCATTCTGACGCTGGGTCATTTAACCTCAGACATCCCCATCATACTGCCTGATACCGTAAGCCTCGCCATCACCATACTGGCCATATGCGGTGCGCTGAATGCGTTTAATATGATTGATGGTGTTGACGGATTATTAGGCATCATAACGACAATCACATTGTGCGCCATCGGTGTGCTGTTTTTCATCCAACAGCAACCTGATGGATACGCGTTTTGTTTACTCGTTATCGGGGCGTTGTTGCCTTTTCTCATCGTCAATATTGGCTGGCCGACCGGACAACGCTGGAAAGTATTTATGGGGGATGCGGGCGCATTACTGATGGGGTTTACGATTGTGTGGTTACTGATTGCAGGGAGCCAAGGCAGCACGCTGTCTGAACCTATTTTTCGCCCAGTGACGGCACTGTGGCTGATAGCGCTACCGCTGATGGATATGGCAGCCTTGATCCTTCGTCGCCTGCAGCAAAAACGTTCGCCTTTTCAAGCCGATCGCCAACATCTTCACCACCTTTGCCTGCGTCAAGGTTGGTCTCAACGAAAAACGGTGGGCGTATTAGGCAGCCTCTCAGCAGGTTGTGCTTTGATTGGCGTGTTCGGCGAACAGATGCAGCTCAGCGAACCACGGCTATTTGGTGGGTTTATCGGGCTATTTACGGTGTATTGGGGGGTGACGACCCGTATGAGCCGTACTCAACAACAATCGACAATGCATGAGAAAAACGTACCCAGCGCAACCATTGTGCCCTTCCCTAGTGGCTATCATTCCCTTTCTGAACAGAATCCAGCCAACAAACAAAGCAAAATAGTCGCGACAAAAAAATAGCAGTAGGAGCCCCTACTGCTATGTTCTATAAATAAGAGCGACGAGTGCTAAGAAAACGAAGACTTAAAGCTTTTTCGCCCACGCCTGTGCGGACTCATCGATAAGCTGGTAGGCGAAATCAAACGCTTCTCGGCTTTGGCGGTAAGGATCCGGAATGTCTTTTTGTCCAATCCACTGACCAAATAGCATGGTCTTGCCGCGCGCTTCCGGTGCAATCCCCGTCACGGCTTCGATGTGGCCTTTCTCCATCACCAAAATCAAATCATAGTCACGGCAAAGATCACTGGTTAGCTGTTGGGCAACGTGCCCTTCCAAGCTGATGCCGTGTTCTTGTGCCACCATGGCGGCCGTTTTATCTGCGGCTTTCCCAACCAACGCCCCCACCCCTGCTGAAGCAATATGCTTCTGAGGTAAATGGTGCTTAAGTAAGTATTCACCTGATGGAGAGCGACAAATGTTCCCGACACAAACAACCAAAATTTTGTTAAACATACGCGGTAATACCTTCATCCACTGACGGATTATCATGGGTTTATCTCGCCATAATATCATTATGAAAGTCGGACCGGATCCACTTTTTTATCAAAAGACAACGACCACATAACCCCCCCGTTGCATAACATATCAGTATAATAACGCTTTAAATATG
>NZ_JAKJSN010000095.1:0-10305 GCF_050337005.1 Photobacterium japonica
TACTCCTTTCTCAAAAAGGCCCTGTTTAAGAAACCACTCATGGTGGCCAAGAACGTATTCACGAATGTCGGTCCAGCCTTGGCCTCCGGCTATTACAGCGCAGATTGAGCCAAACAAAATATCGAACAGTGGGTAATCCACTTTCGCGCTTTGTCGCTCGTCACGGATGATGCTGAAATGCTCTTTGATGGTATCTAAATTCATGGCCACTCCTCAAAAGAGGAGCATAAGATCACAGTCGACTCGTCAGGTCAATTTTGATCTGGAATTGGGCAAAAAATATTCATGATCTTGCCCTGCTAACCAAGCTATGCCTCGCACAATTTTGTAGGCAATATCAGGTATGTCTTCTATTGTAGTATAATGAATTCCGTATTGAGTAACATGAAATTCAAATCGAAGATCCGAGAAAAACAAAAATCTGCTAATTAAAAAGTTCACACAAAAAATTGTAAGACAGAACCAAAAACCAATATCTCCAACTTTAATTTCAGAACCTAAATAAAGTATTACAGGAATAAAGGCAGAAACAAATAATGAGACTGGTGTTTGTATAAACACATTATACTTTCCACCAGTAAAACCCGTATATTTCCATTGAAACAACAATGGACTATTATTTATTTCTTCTTTCATTTCTTTTATATATGTTTCTGATATCACAATGCTACCCTATTTTGACAAATCAAATTATTAATACACCCATATGAAATATTCAACTACACCCAAAAGTCATACCGTCAATCAAACAAATATCTACTATTTAAGGCTATACTTCCAACGCTTCCATTGAATATCTGGGCCTACATCATGGAATCCCTGATATCGTCAAGTTTCCAGGCAGGGATCGCAGGCAATCACTGAGATTGGGCGGTCATCGTCATCAGTCAGGTTTTATCGGCATGGCGCGCTTATGGGCGGTCGCCAAAAATTGGTTTTCAATACGACGCGCGCTTTTCTCTGGGATGGATATCCCTTCGAGGTAATCGTCTATTTCGTCATACGTCACCATCAGCACGTCTTCATCCAGCAGTTGTGGCTTCTCTGACTCTAAATCTGCCGTCGGTGCTTTGGTATATAACGCTTTAGGTAGCCCGAGTGTTTTGGCTATCAGCCTGACTTGCCGTTTATTCAAGCCGACGAGCGGGGTGACATCACACGCACCGTCACCAAACTTGGTATAGAACCCCATGACCGCTTCAGCATTATGATCGGTCCCGATCACCAACCCACCCAGCAAGCCTGCAATTTCATATTGTGCCACCATTCGTTGTCGCGCTTTCACATTGCCCTTGGCAAAATCAAGCTCGCCACACCCTTGCTCACACAGGCCACGAAGGCCACGGAGGCCATGCATCCCGCTGACCACATCGTTATGCAGGGCATCAGCGGCAGCTTGAATATTGACGGTGTGCACATGGTCAGGGCATATATAGTCGAGCGCGGCTTGTGCATCTGACTCGTCTAATTGCGTGCCATAAGGCAGCCTAACCGCAACAAAAAATGCGTCGTAACCGGTTGAACGCAGCTTTTCTACCGCTAGCTGCGCCAGTCGCGCGGCGGCACTGGAATCAACACCGCCACTGACACCGAGCACATACGCGTTTAAGCCCGACGACTGAAGCGTGTTAGCCAGAAAGGTGATACGGCGGTCGATTTCCTGCTTGGCATCGAACTCGCTCATGCTCTGTACGTGTAATTCATTCAGGATACGCGCTTTAATCATGCTCATGATCCTTCTCCATTATGCCGGGACGTTAAAACGACGCTTTAGGTTCGCCAGATATGCCGGATCTTTGCAGATGCTTTTACCGGGTTCATCTGAAATTTTCGCCACGGGTGAACCGTCACACTGGGTCATCTTCATCACGATATTCAGTGGCTTATATTTAACCCCATCTTGGTTCACATAATCCCCCATGTCGTTACTCAAAAAAGTACCGATACCAAAGCTGGTTTTGATCCGACCTTTAAAATGGCAGGCGATCTTTATGGCTAACTCAAAATCAAGGCTATCACTGAACACCAGCGTTTTTGACAGCGGGTCAATGCCTTGCTTCTCATAGTGGGTAATGAACTTCTCCCCCCAGACAAACGGACACCCTGAGTCATGCCTTACCCCATCGAATAGTTTGCTAAACATATAATCGAAATTTTCGAGGAAGGCGTCGGTGGTAATACAGTCTGTCAGCGCGATACCCAATCGGCCGCGATACACCCTATTCCACGCTTCAAGTGCTTCAAATAGGCTGTTTTTCACATTGACGATGGATTGATGCGCTTGAAACCATTCGTGTGCCTGCGTACCAATTGCGTTAATCCCATATTCTTTCGCTAGGTGATAATTACTGCTGCCTACAAACATGGCGGGGACTTCACGCTTCATATGTTGAACCATGTCGCTCTGTGTTCTAGCGCTGAAGCGTCGACGTGTCCCGAAATCAGCAAAGAAGAAATGCCCTTCTAGATCATTGTCTTTCACCGCTTGTTTTAGCCATCGCGTCTTCTTGTATAAAATTTCACGGTTTAATTCATCAGGCATGTCAGGAAAACGACGACGATTTCTCACTTCAGACACGATGGCCAGCACGGGGATCTCAAACAGAATGGTGGCGAACCAACTGCCTTTGCATCGAATAAAAAGCTGATCGTTTTCAATGCCAATGGACAAGCAACGGGCGGGATCAAGTCGGAAATTTCTCAACACGTCGAGGAAAGCCGGCTTCATGAAACTTATCTTTCTGAGATAGCTAATTTGATCATCAGAAAAACGCAGATCTGCCAATCGCTGCAACTCTGTTTTAATTTCACCGCATAGTTCAGTGAGATCTTCCTCTGAACGGCAGATGAATTCATATTCCACCTCTAGACTCGGGTAGCGTTCCCACACGGCCTGCATCATATGTAGCTTATACGCATCCGTATCAAGCAAACTTGTCACGATGTGCTTCTGGAACAATCCTTTAGATATAAAATTCATGATAACCTTCCAAGTTGGTCAATTTGTTTGTCTAACAATATAATGGACCTACCCGTACAACTTAGTCAAGCAAGTTGACTAACTTTTTCTCTGATAATTTTGCAGAGATCGCTTAAGTGAATGATTTAAAACGGACACATTAGACAAGGAAGTTGTCCAACTTTCTGTGTTCTGTTACTGTAGTGCCACAACATAAGAGGACATACCGCATGATCAATACACTCGACTTCGCCTGTTTCAGGCTGAATAACGGCACACCTGAAATTCTTTTACGCATGCGGGACAAAATCGACGAGCCAGCCTATGGTGAATATGCCTTAGTCGGCGGATGGGTATGGGAAGAGCCGCTACAACAGGGGGCTATTTTTGATGCGAGCCTTGAAGAAGCCCAAGCCAGAATCATTGAAATGAAAGTCGGCATTAAGCCTTCTTATGTCAGCCAAATTCAGACCCTCGGCAACAATTGGCGAGACGCGCGTGGCTGGTCAATGACGGTCATCCACCTCTGTTTCTTTAATAGCGTGGATTGCCATGCCCTCTCAGAGAAGAATGGCATGAAGTGGGTGCCGGTTGCCTCCATCATTGATGGTGAACAAGTTGGCCAGCAGTGGGTATCGAACACCGAAGAGGGCATTACGTTATGCTTTGATCATAACCTGCTCGCCACTCTGGCGTACCAAGCCATGCAGCACCGACTGACGTACTCATCCCTGGCTTTTTATATTTTGCCTGACACCTTTTCCGTCCCCGATGTGATTGAAGCGTTTGCCGCTTTTGGGGTGCGAATTACAAAACAAACCATTGCGAATCGATGGGTTAAGTCAGGCCTGATCACCGATACGGGTGAAAAAGGCATCAGCCGTCGCGGTGGACAAAAGCCCACCTTGTACCGACTGGCAGAACAAGAACTGTCTTTCTTTGATGTGTCGCTCGGCAGAACAAGTCAGTAATATCGAGTCCACCTCCTCTCTCCCACCTCCCTCTCGCTAAGAGGGAGGACATACTCGACTTTTCCCCTCCCTTATTCATCCTGACCCTTTCAACAACAAACAATAGTTGGTCAATTTAATTCTCTAACTACCCTTTCAATTATTGATCCCACAAAAAAGCCATGCTAACCTGACTCAAGTTGGTCAACTAACTTAACCAACAAGTTCAACCCAATGAATGTACGATAGAAGGAAACATCGCATGGTTAGCTATTCGCACGTTGCATCTTTTGATGTCGATCCCCAAAACACGTTCACACCGGTCTGCCCCGACGAACTGCCTGTACCCGGTGGCAATGAGATTGCCGATGAATTAAATCAGAACGCAAAATTTGCCAGTAAGCGCATCTTGTCACGCGATGGGCATCCCAAAGATGCACTGTGGGTGGCTCAAAAACCCGAGCAAGTATTAACCGCAGCGAACCTGACGAATGTCGATCTATATTGGCCAGCACATGCGGTGATTGGCACGCTGGGGTTTGATTTAATTGAGGGGCTGCCTCACCCTGTGATGGGCTATGACTACACCGTCACGAAAGGCATCGATAGCGACTGTCATCCCTACGGTGCTTGTTACCATGATTTGGCCAATACGCGCAGCACGGGGGTGATTGAGTACCTTAAATTAAATAACATCACAACGATCATCGTCGGCGGTCTCGCCCTCGAGTTTTGTGTCAAAACCACCGTCGAGCAACTCATGGATGCCGGCTTTCAGGTGATCATCAATTTGGCCTCGACACGCGCCCTCTCAGCAGACGGTCAAAGCGACACCCTTGCCGCGTTACGCAAAAAGCCGGGCTTCACCCTTGTGGAAAGCCATGCACAACTCGCTGACGCCATTCAACATTTGAATAACGACATCGTATGATTGGTGTATTCGGTTCTGCCTTTAATCCCCCGACATTGGGTCATGATGACGCCATTAAGCAAGCCCTCGACAAGCTCGATAGGGTTATCTTGGTGCCATCTGCTCTCCACCCGTGGGGAAAAAAGATGGTCGATTTTGATCTCAGAATAACGATGTTACAGACATACGTTGAGACAGCATTTCCTTGTGGCCGCGTGCAGGTGTCCGATATAGAGCGGACACTGGCACAAACAGGCCAGCCTGTTTTCACTTGGCAGTTAATGGCGTCTCTTGATGCTTTGTATCCAAATGAGAAGCTGATTTTTCTGTGCGGCCCTGATGTCGAGCAAGATTGGGATAAATTCCAAAAAGCGGCATACATCCGCGAAACATGGGGAGTGATGTCTGTCAGTGAAAGGAGAACGATCAGAAGTACATTGGTGAGAAAAAACATTGAAACAGGCAAACCGATTAAAGGCCTTGTCGCCCCCGCTGTAGAAGCGTTTATCTTGAGTAATCATTTATATCGATAGAGACGGTGCCATGAGGCCTGTTGGCCGATATGGCAAAACCCTTCGGCTCACGCTACATGCAGCAAGCCCTTTTTGCCCTCACCAACGACAGCCCGGATACGTCCTCCCCCAAAACATCACGTTTGCATCGCTTTACTTCTAGATGGCACTCGAATTTTCACTCTCGCCGTTGCACTCTGGCGATTTACTGACAAAATACGCCCCGTCGATGCTGCCATGCACACATGACACGCTCTTTGAAGATCAATGGCTTGTAGATAAAAGGATTTTGACCATGCCTCGGTTTACGATGAACACCATGACTGTCGGGATATTATTGGCTTTATCACCGCTGAGTGCCTTAGTCCCCCTTTCCGCTAAAGCAGAGATCAGCCGTACGCCTATTATGGGTGGCTTAGTTAACTCGGCCGAAGTGCTACAACACCACATTGTTTCTTCTGTGTCTTATTCCACTCGCCTGACACGTGATATGACAGTGTTTACCATCGGCGGCCTCACTCTCGATGCTTATCTCATCACCTTACCGCTTGATGCAAAGACCAAAGCCAGAGTGATGGGGCAACTTGCCGATCCCACGTACGCTATCCCTCTCGGTTACTTTCTCTACCAATTTTATGACCGTTATACCGGTATCGGTAATGAAGACGTGTTTAAAGCCTATCTCAAAACGGTCTACGACGAGCGTGCATTAACAGGGTTTGAGCATTCGCTATTTACACTTAATGCAAAGACGAACACGGAAAACAAAGACCATAAAAAAGATCAAGCGCACCAAGAAGGGATCAAGGTAGACGGTGAATTCATGGCAGCCATGGTCACCGTGTATGACGCATTGGTGCAGATTGGTGAATGGCAAGATATGGCGCAACTGCCTTCTCAGTACACCTACCTGACGAACAGTGCGCACGATCTGGCATTAGTCAGCCAAATTCAGCCCATCGTCATCCACCTTCTCATGCAGGCTTCCGCAGGTATGGAAGACGGTGACATGAAAAATGCGTTGTTGACCATTATTGATGACGGTGCGCCAGAACAACAAAGCAACAACAACAACAGCAACAATAAAGCCCAAGCACTCACCATTACCCTTATCGACTTTATTCGCTTGAACGTACTGAAAGCGTATCGTCAGTTTGTGTATCAAGATGAACGCGCCATCGCACTGAATAACTGGCTACAAAACGCGTTTAATGACCAGCCAAGCGCTGCGATTGGCTTTTTACAATCGCAACAGCAGCGTCGATTCGCGGTACAGATCACAGTCGATGGCTTACAACAGGGGCTAATGGAAGGATTGGTTGATCCGAAAAAGCCATTCATTGGCGTCGCGTACAACAATCATCTCGACCACAAAAAATACGACGCACCTGAAACGGTATCCAGCCCTGACCATGAGCAAGACACCCGTTTTTTACAGACACTGGCAGAGCAACCCTATAACGATCCGCACTACCTGCCCTTTTTCACTCGCTTGTATCAAGCGCACACTGCCTCCATCGCACGCGTTGGTATTTCATCGACACCCACCATCAGTGTGCGCAATCTGCCGATCATAAAAACAGGGGCCAAGGTGTCGGGTGAGCAAGGTACAGGTATTCCTAATTTTCATTTTGTGGATAGAGAGGAAGATCGCGCCTATTACTTCTTTGGCAACGACGCACTGCAACTCGATAGGCTGATGCAAGCGAACAACGTCAAAACGATGTTTGACCGCCTCAATTACCTCAAAACGCTCAACTGCAATGCGCAGTATGATTGGAATGCGCACACCAGTTACGACGCGTTAGTGAATTTAGGTGCCGGTGAA
This sequence comes from Photobacterium japonica, assembly GCF_050337005.1. Taxonomy (NCBI): domain Bacteria; kingdom Pseudomonadati; phylum Pseudomonadota; class Gammaproteobacteria; order Vibrionales; family Vibrionaceae; genus Photobacterium; species Photobacterium japonica. Next base: position 7,160 of record NZ_JAKJSN010000095.1, read on the forward strand.
ACCTTGCGTGATTTTGGTGAAAAGCGCTGCGTGCGTGAACTACAAGAAAGAGCAAAAACAGAGCAACAATTAACGCGATTACGTGAACAGCTCATTCACGACATCACCGCTTATCAATACATCCCATCTTGGCGTTTTTACACCAAGCTTTCTCATCAATGGAAGGTTGAACAGGCCATCGAAACGTATGCCCAGCTTGATGGCAAGGGCATGCCGGACTACACCTTGATCTACAACCCGTGGCCCGATCATTTTGCCCATTTCGTTGGCCCATTCAGTGATGAGCTCATCATGCCCACTGGCGAGCTCAACCGACTCGATTATTGGATTGGCCAAGTGGAACAAACCTACCGTGATGCGGGCGTCTACCCACGTACATTATGGGGAATGGCGGGCGATCATGGCCTTGCGCCTGTTTACTACACCCTCAATCCCGAAAAAGCGATCTTTGCGCCTTTGGAGAAAAGACTCGGCTACCCATTGTCGATCAGAAAGATATCGTCCGATGAAGGTGAAGGACCGAAAATAACCAATGCCCTCAATTCCCCCACCAATAAGGGGATAGATGTCGTCGTTGCCTCAACCGCGGGCGGCAACTTTATGCTCGATGTGTTCAACGCAACCCAAGGATGGAAAACTCAGCCGCGCTATCACGAACTGACCCAGTGGCAACCGATCAACAGTACCTCGAACGCTAGCACCTCCTTGAACAATAACGTCGACTTGATCGCTGAAACCCTCACCGCATTGGGCGATACGTTGGATTATCTCGTGGTGAGGGAAAACGCCTGCACAGAGCAAACGTGCCACGTACGGTTAGTCGGCCAACGGAATGGAAAACGCGTGGATGAGTTTATCCAACAACAAGATGGCCGCTATTTTTATTCAGCGAAGGATCACAACAGTAGCTTACTCAACATCCATCAAATGAATCCTTACTTACCGTTAAAAAGCAAAGCGGACGTTGACACCTTCGCGCACTATTACAACCTGTGCGTGACCAGCGCTGAGCAAACCAACCCACACACATGGTGTGATGCCAATCAGTGGCGTGCATTAACGCGCTTTACACCGCGTCCTGATTCGGTCATCCAACTGGCCACACTCTACGCCGAGCCAAGAGCGGGAACCATCAACCTGTTCCCACGCGATGGCATTGGTTATAACACCCGAGTACCGGGCCGACACGCCGGTGAAAGCTATTTAGAGAAAGATGCCTTCATTGGCTTTTGGGGAGAGCCGATCGGCCCACACCCTACCCCTCTGATCAGTGAAGAAAATGGGTCGCTCGCCCCTACCTTATTTGAATACCTCACAGGTGAAACCGTGGTCGTTAACCAAAATGGCTGGGGCTATCCATCACTCTTGAACAAGTTAGACGTTGATCTTGAATCTACAGAGAAGTCACGAGCAAATTAAAAAACAGCAACGATGGCCAGTTCCGGAGGGAGTGGAACTGGCTAGAAACGTTGATGGTGAACTCAATTAAAAAGCTTATGGGTGGCTTCATCTAGGAATCTATTAGGTTTTACGCGCTTTAAGAAAGCTTCAGCTTGTTTATCCAAATCAGCTTGTTCTTCTGGGGTAATCAAAATCTCATAAATAAAATCCCCATTCATGTCCGTTTTATATAAACCAAAATCGTCTTCAATATTTAATTTTACTTTTGGTGATCCAGATATATCACTACCTAGTGCTATCGCAATCTTGTGATACATATATGCTTCATGATAATCAACATCAAGCATAGAATCCCCATTATTGTAAGCGTAAGAAAGGCTCTCTGCAGCTTTACCATAGCCTAACTCCAATGCTTTAAATATCCACTTCAAAGCTTCGGAATCACTAATTTCATCGTTTTCATAAAATAGATTAACCATAGCTGGTGCATAGCCACTCTCAGCAGCCGAAATCAAATGATTTAAATATTTATCATCATCATTCCAGGCGGAACTTCCTCTCAACACACCGTACCAACCACTCTTTATAATGTCGTCATAGTATGACGCACGCTTTTTCTTTTCATAAAAAGTAAAGGGTTTCCACCAATAACTTTTGTTACGATAATAAGCATACATGGCTTTTCCATCACCTTGATCCGCCAGCTTTTTAAACCCTTCTAGTGCCTTTTCTTTCCAATCATCATCACATGACCATCCCCTGAAATCACAAGGGTTTCTTAATCCCCCCGGCACCATTAGTTCCATCGCCCAAGGGTCACCCATTTCTGCCGCTTGCAAAAAGCTATCACCAGCATCACTGTATTTTCCTGTTTCATAGTGGGCAACGCCTAACCAATACAATGCATGCGCATTACCTTTATCGGCCTCAGCTTGGAAGACGGCTTTGGCTTGATCATATTCAAACTGGTTATACAGCTTTACGCCTTGCTCAATGTGGGCTTGGCAACTCGCATCGCAGTCATATGCAGAGGCTTGACTGGACGCGATGACGCTCATAAAAGTAAACATGCCTGCGAGTATCGAGGAGGAGGTTTTAGGTTTCATGTACGTGCTGCAATCCTTGAAGGTTGTGGGTGTAGGAGGGTTACCGTATGACGAGGGTCAACGCTCAGGGCTATTTTCAGTGGTTTAGGGGCTCGGGGGATAGTATGTACGTGCGAACCATGGAGACAGGTCACGATAATGGGCAGAAGGAAGATGACCAGTTCCGTAAAGCGTGGAACTGGCGAATGAAGAAAAGGCACTAAACGTTGAACACCCTCTACCTAAATGTACTTTCTAAACAATTCATGCGTTGTCTCATCGAGATAGCGATTAGGTTTGACACGCTGAAGAAAGTCTTCTGCCTTTTTATCCATCTCGGCTTGTTCTTTAGGCGTAATAAGGACCTTATAAGTAGCATTACCGTCTTTATCTCTAATTATTATATTATTTTCATCCCTAATAAGCTCTTTTGTTTTTGGCTTATGAATAAGCCCACTTTTCATATGGATAGCCAAAGAATTATAGTAATATTCATATTTTTTATTTTTAACCACTCCTCTCTTACCATTTTCATATGAATAATAAAGAGATTTTGCAGCATCTGGATATCCAAGTTCTAATGCTCTATTTATCCATTCACTTCCGTTCTCTTTTCCTATTATATCCTGGAAATAAAATAGTGAATACATTGCAGGAACG
>NZ_JAKJSN010000096.1:0-9188 GCF_050337005.1 Photobacterium japonica
TGATATTTATTTGCATTTGAAAGCTTGTTGTTTTGCGGCATAATAGCGCCGTTTTTTGTTTCTAATACGATATAGCCTCACGCTCTCCCGAATGGAATCTCGCGTGTTGTGTTTTTTTCACTTATTTAACTTGATTGACGATCAAATGAACTTAAAAAAAACCAGCTTAGCCTTGTTGATGCTCGGCACTATTACCGGCGTACCCGCCGGTGCACAGGCCAGCGCATTGAGCGATGCGCGTACGGTTGAAAGTGCGATGAACCAAGCTTCAACCAGTAGCCAAAAGAAAATTGATAAAAGCGCGGAAGCGACGTTATCAATGACCGCAGAAATTGAGCAACTTCAAGAAGAAGTCGCCAACCTGCGCGTGTACCGTGATCACATGGCGAATTTGGTCACGAGCCAGAACGATGAAGTGAAGAGTCTGGATGCGCAAATCGCGGGCATTAAAGAAACCCGCCAAGGGGTGGTGCCACTGATGTACCGCATGCTCGATGGGCTAAAAGAGAGTGTGGCCAACGACAAACCGATTCGTCAGGAACAGCGTTTAACGCGTATCGACAAGTTGGAAAAAATGATGGTGCAGGCGGATATCAGTGACGCTGAAAAGTACCGTCGTATTCTTGAAGCCTACCAAATTGAAATGGATTACGGCACCAAGATGGGGATCTACCAAGGGCAAATCGCTCTGGCTGACACTCAGATTGACGCCGATCTGCTGTATTTAGGCCGTGTCTCGTTTGTTGCCCGTAGCCTTGACGGTACCCAGTTTTGGGCATGGAACGACAGCACCGCGCATTGGCAACCACTTGCCAGTGACTACAGCAAAGACATCAATAAAGCCTTTGCCATTGCTTCGAAAACCGCTGCGCCGAGTTTGCTAACGCTGCCAGTCTCTGTAAATGTGGAGAATAACTAAGATGACATTCAAAGCATTAACCGTGGCGCTGTGCCTATTCAGCCTTCCGATGACCGCGGGTGCCAGTCAAACCTTGTCTAGTCAAACTTTGGTTGAGCAAACCCGTCAAGAGCAAAAAGTCGAAAACGCCCATAATCAACAGCGTGAAAAAGGCTTTACTCTGACAGAAAAAGACATCAAAGCACAACGCGATGCGCTGCTAAAACAACGTAAACAACTGCAAGCAGACACTGATCAGTTGAGCAAAACGTTCAGCGACAACGAAAACCAACTGGCACGTTTAGAAGAACAACTGCGTTTGGAAACCGGCAGCTTGGGTGAGTTGTTCGGCGTAGTACGCCAAGCCGCGAAAGATTTAGATGCTGAAATGAGCACCTCGGTCACTGGTGTTGACCGCCATGCGTACCAAGACGTCGTGAATGACATTGTGGAAGCCAAAGCGCTGCCATCATTGACACAATTGACCGGCCTATGGCAAGGCTTGGAAGAGCAAATTGCAGCAAGCCGTGAAATGCGATCTGTGTCTGTGCCCTTCATTAATGGTCAAGGCCACCGCTCTGACGTTCAAGCATACCGTTTAGGCAGTATGGGGCTGATTGGCGAACAAGGTTATTTAGCGTGGGATGGTCAGCGAGAGGTAGCGAAATCTTACTTAAAGCAGCCAGACAACGGCCCTGTGTTTGCTGGCTTGAATGATTTAACCCAAACTGGCTTGCAAGCAACTGTGGTGGATCCATCTCGCGGGATCATGCTAGAGCAATTGGCGAATAGCCCCACGCTGATGGATCGCCTCGCGTTTGGTGGTGTGATCGGTAATATCATTATCGGTCTTTTGGCGATTGGTCTGATCATTGCGCTGTTCCGTGGCGCGAAATTGACCGTGATTCGTCAGCAGATCCGCAGCCAGTTGAAAAATCCAACGGTACCGGGTAACAACCCGCTAGGTCGTGTATTGGGTGTGTACAGCACAGAACAGAAACGCAGTGTGGAAGCACTGGAATTGCGTTTGTTGGAAGCCATTGTGGATGAGCAGCACGGTCTTGAAAAAGGCTTGTCGATGTTGAAACTGTTGGCGGCATTGGCACCGATGCTGGGCTTGCTGGGTACCGTGACCGGTATGATTGAAACCTTCCAAGTGATCACCCAGTTTGGTAATGGCGATCCAACCGTGATGGCGGGTGGTATTTCGATGGCACTAGTGACTACAGTATTGGGCTTGGTGGCGGCAATGCCGTTGCTGTTGGCGCATAACATGTTGAGCACACAAGCAGATAATATTCGTAATATCCTTGAGAAGCAGGGTATTAGCCTTGTTGCTGAACAAGCCGAAAAAGCAGGAATGTCAGCGTAATGGAAAACAGCCTTTTTGAAATCACCTTGGCTCCTATGTCAGTTTTTGACGCCTGGCGGTATTCATTAGAGCAGTTTATGAACCAAGGTGGCCAAGTTCTTTGGTGGCTGGCCGCCGTTGTGGTGTTGTGTTGGGTCTTGGTGGTGGAGCGGGTATTGTACTTGCTGGTTACCTACCCAAAACAGCAGCAGCAATGGTTAAGTGCATGGGCAGAAAGGGGGGATCAAACCTCTTGGTATGCCCACGCGCTGCGCAACGGCTGGTTAAGCCAAGCGCATATTGCTCTTAATCAGCACTTGAATTTAATTAAAGTGCTGGTGGCTATCTGCCCGATGTTAGGTTTGTTAGGCACCGTAACGGGGATGATCTCCGTGTTTGATGTCATGGCCACTCAAGGCAGCAGCCAGCCCCGCTTAATGGCGTCAGGCATTTCATTAGCAACCCTGCCGACCATGGCTGGCATGGTGGCCGCATTAACGGGGATGTTTATTCATTCGCGGTTAGCCAAAGCCTGTCAATTTCGTGAATTAAAGTTAGAAAAATTATTGAGGAGTCAGTGATGCGACTGAACCGTCCGTCGTCGGCCCGTGAGGATGCACAGGTCGATCTGACATCCATGCTGGATATCGTTTTTATTATGCTGATCTTCTTTATTGTGACCAGCTCGTTTGTTCGCGAATCTGGGGTTGAAGTGAACCGCCCACAGGCGAGCAATGTGGTGAGTCAGAAAGATGCCGGTATTTTCATTGCCGTAACGTCAGCTAACGACATTTATATCGATAAGCGCGTTGTAGATGTAGAACGCGTACAAGCGACTCTTGAACACATGCTGCTTGAACAGCCTGAGGCGTCGTTGGTGATCCAAGCCGATGAGCACGCGTACAACGGTACCGTGGTGAAAGTGATGGATGCCGCGAAAGGGGCGGGTGTGAAGAGCATCGCGCTGGCAGCGGAGAAAGGCTAATGTTGCGTTTGTTGGTCGCATTACCGATCGCACTGGCCATGGCATTGGGGTTATTTACCTTCATGGCTTGGATGGTGGACAACGGGCATCAACGTGCCGAGAAAGAGAAAACCTTCGTCGCCATTGATATGGTGATGGTGGAGCAAGAACGCGAAGCCCGTCGTCGTCAACGTGCGGTGCCTGAAAAGCCGGATACTCCAGAGCCACCGCCACAAGCGATGCCGACGGCAAGCACGCAAGCGGTCGCGAATACCGCTGCGCCCACGATGCCAAGTTTGAATCTCGACACCGCCGTGTCCGGTTTAGCCATCAATATCCCGACATTCTCGGATTTTGGGACTAACCAGCAAGCCATGCCGTTGTACCGCGTAGAGCCGCGTTATCCTGCCCGTGCGATGAAGCAAGGTGCGGAAGGTTATGTAGTGATGTCTTTTACCATTGATACCCAAGGTCGTCCGACGGAAGTGAAAGTGATTGAATCCAAACCTCGTCGCCTGTTTGAGCGTGAAGCGATGCGCGCGCTGAAAAAGTGGAAGTACCAACCTAAGGTATTGGATGGCAAAGCGATGGCACAGGTAGGCCAAACGGTCAGACTGGAGTTTAAAATTCAAAAATGATGAAGAAAATCGCACTCATCGTTGCGCTGGCTTTTCCGTTAGGCGCATTTTCGAGCATGGCTTCGGCAGAGTTATCACAATTCACCGCCGGTAAAGTCCAGCGGGCAAACACGCTTCAGCAAGATGATAAGCTGGATCAAGCCATTGCCATGCTGGAAGGGTTAGACCCATCCCGTGATTATGACAAAGCGTTTGTTCAGCGCATGTTGGGCGTGTTTTACTGGCAGCAAGGCAACAGCAAAAAAGCCATTGCAAACCTGACTGCCGCTGTAAACACAGGGTTGCTGAAAGACGAGCAAGCGTGGATCACGCAACGCATGCTGGCGGATATCTTATTGTCTAACGCGCAATATAAGCAGGCATTGCCGCATTACTATGCGTTAACTAAGTCGATTCCTGACACACAAAAAGCCGATGAGTTGTGGTTCCGTATCGCACAGTCGCATTATCAGTTGTCGGAATGGAAAGCGGTATTACGTGCGTTGTCGTCACATCAGCGTTATGCCAAGAAAGCCGATGTACAATCACTGACGTTAAAGTTGGGTGCGCAATTGCAGTTGCAACAGTGGAAAGGGACGATCCCAACATTGGAGCGATTGATCGCGCTGGAACCGAAGAAAACGGTCTGGTGGCAGCAGTTGGCAGGTATTCAATTGCGTATTGGTCACTCAAAATCCGCGCTTGAAACCTTGGCGCTGGCGAAACGTAACGGTATTGCTCTGACTCAGCAAGATTTAAAAACCTTGGGTCAGTTGTATGCGCAGCGCGGTATGCCAGAGCGTGCCGCCCGTTTGTACGCCGAATTGGATAATGGTAATACCGATGTAGAGTTGATATCCACGCAAGCGCAATACTGGCAGATGGCCAAAGAGTGGGATCAAGCTATTACTGCATGGCAGGTCGCTGCGAAGCTGAATAACAAATACCGCTGGCCATTGGCGCAGTTATTACTGCAAGAAGGCCAATACCAACGTGCGATTGCGCAATTGGACAAAGTCACCAGCCAACGTCACGCGTCAGAGGTGGAATTAGCTAAAGTGCGTGCGTACTACAAGCTGGATAATTTCGATCAAGCGATTATTCATGCCAAGCGTGCCGATAATATTAAATCGACGTCAGCATCAAAAAGTTGGATCCAATATTTGAACCAGATGCGCAAGATGGAAAGCTAGTTTGCAAAACGCGTTGACGCGATTGCGTGCAGTCGATGAATCAGCGAATAACGAAAGAGGCCATCAGGCCTCTTTTTTATTATGCATTTATTGTGTGCTTATTACGTATTGTTTCTTATCTTACCGTCAGGTTTTTTACCGATCAGGCCAAGCCAAGCATTCTGGCAATCACGCCGATCATGTATAACCCCAACAATACCGCCCAGCATTTTGTCAGGCCATGACTGACGGCCTGCTTAGCCTGTTTGGCGGTCGTCCATGCCGAACGCACGGCAAACACGGTATACGCCAAGAACAGGGTACACAATATTCCGTTGTTGATAACAATGATATTGGCTGAAATAAATCCATTTTCTTGTAATGCCACCACACCTAACCCTAACAACGCACCCAGCATAAAGGTCAGGATAAAGCCCAATACGCCATTGAGTACCACCGCTTGCCAGATGGCGATGTTGCCGTGCCATGAGCGAGAAAAATAGGTCACCGTTGCGATCCTTCTGAAATTATAAGGTTATTATTTTATCAGTGACTACTCTATCAAGTATTTCGCTGTAAATTAATGATTTTAAATAAAAATATTGCAGGTTTGATCGAAGGTCGCCATTTATCGCATCGACCTGCCTGATGATTGTCGGTAATTTCCGGGCATCGGTATACAAGCTCACAAAGGAATGAAGATGCTTGCGGGTTACCAATTAACGTGTGGACACTGTCAGACAAAAACGGTGCTCACCCATCAAATTGTTACAGAAATAGAAACAGCTGGCGTCTATAGCTGCGAATGTGAAGCCAAACTGTTTCCAACGGATCGTGATGAAGAGTATGGACTTTTCAAAGCGGCCAAAGAAACCACGTCTGCGGAGAAAGAGAGCGCGAATAGTCAATTGTTCCTTGCATCATTTTTCGGGATTGGCTTTTTGGTCTTTATTGTGAGTATTGAAGCGTATGCTGTGATGTGGATGGCTGCTGCAATTATAGGGTGGGGGCTGAATCACCGCCCCACGCATTCATGCATTATTGATATCGATTTTACTGTTGGTTCAGTACCTGAATCACACACTGTCGATCCGGCTTAACGATCCGATCAATACATAAAAATGGCGCATGCGGATGCGCCGTTTTTCGTTGTGTTACTTGCGACTTTATACGGTGGTTGCAGTCCCTACATGATGGCAATGAGCGATAGTGCCAGTGTGATCATCGCCGGAACCGCATCTTTCCAGCCATCAAAACGGAAGTGGAAAAACAATGCCCCGAAGGATGTCATCCCCAATAAGCCAGCCCCCGCCCAAAGTAGTAGATGATGCACAGGGGAGAGCAGATAGCTTGCTAACAGTAATGCGCCCGTCAGTTCAACCAATCCGACCAAAAACATGAAAGATCGGTTCAAGCCGTATTTATGAAAGAAAGCCAATTGCGTGTCAAAAATGAAGCGTTGCCAACCCAGTAATTTGATGGAACTGGCAAACACAAAGAAGGCGATTAATAGGCTGATTGTCAGGGTGGTCATGGGTTACCTCTCGTTCGTGAGTACGTTATTGTTATGTGCCGCATTTTGTCTGGCGGCATGGCTGAATTTAACCATTCCTAGTCGAGTGGATAAATGATAGTTTCGGCATATCAACCATTCCCCATGAGAATGCAAAATGGATAAGTTTGATTGTCTGAATGTCTTTATCCGTACCGCTCAACTTGGCAGTTTTACGGCGACTGCCAATGAATTGAACCTGACGCAAAGTGCGGTGAGTAAGAAAATCGCCTGGCTTGAACGGCAAGTTGGCTTTGCTTTGTTCCACCGAAATAGCCGAAAAATTGCGTTAACCCCACAAGGGGATGAATATGCAAAACATTGTGAGCAGGTTTTGACAGGCATGCATACCATCGAGACACGTTTAAGAGGCAATCGCCTTGAAGTCCGTGGAGAGTTACGCCTGTCTGTCCCAAGTGTGATGGTCACGCAACTATTGGCAGCGCCGATCAGTCAATTTATGGCGCTTCATCCAGCATTGTCCGTGAATGTGTCGGTGAGCGATCGGCAAGTTGATCTTATCGAGCGTCATATCGATGTGGCTATCCGTGTCGCGGATCTCTCAGATTCTCGCTATAAGGCAAGGTTCTTATTTAATAACACCGCCGTATTTTTGGCTGCGCCTGATTATTTAGCGCGACGGGGGAGACCTGCAACCCCAAAGGATTTAGCCAAATATGGTGAATCCTCCCATGCCTGTTTAACCTATTCGTTGATCCGACCATCGCATCAATGGGCCGTCTATGAGGCTGCAGAACCAACGAATAAGGCCAATATTCACGTGCAGGAAGTGTTTACCAGTGACAGTGCTGAGATGTTGTTGAAAATGGCCTCGTTAGGACATGGTATTGCTGCTTTGCCTCGTTGGATGGTAGAACCATATTTTGTATCTGGTGTATTAGAACCTGTATTACCTGAGTATCAGGCGATGAGTTTACCTATGCATGCCGTTTTTAAAGCCGATGCCTATCAACCGTATCGTATTCGTGCTTTTGTCGACTTTTTGGTGGCTTATTTTAATGACAATCCGGTGAGTTAAAGTATCTAATGAAATATATCTTATATACCGGTAAATTACGTGGGAATATTCCTACAAGGGCTATTAATAGATAAATTACTATCCATTTTGTATCTTATTGTGAGAAAATGTAACCGTATGCTGTTTTGTGTCAGGTATGCGAATAACAATAATATGAATAGGATTAAGTAACACTATGTTTTTCAGAAAGAAACAAGCTGTCAGTAAGCCCTCTTTTGAGCAAAATCTATACGCTGCTATTTTTAAAAATACGGCCTATATCGAGTTCGACAAAAGCGGCAATATTTTGACTGCTAGCAATAAGTTTCTAAATTGCGTGGGCTATACACTTGAGGAAGTTCAGAATAAGCACCATCGTATGTTCTGTGAGACCAGCTATACCTATTCATCTGAATATGCTGATTTCTGGCGTTCACTTGCTGCTGGCGAAGCGTTTGAAGGGACGTTCACGCGTATCTGTAAAGACGGCCATCATGTGATTCTGTCGGCGACATACATTCCCGTTATTGACGATCAAGGCAATGTTGAGCGCGTCTTCAAGATTGCAGCCGATGTGACCAGTGTGCATAAAACCGACGCTCAAAAGCAAAGTGTGATTGATGCATTAAATAAATCGATGGCAGTGATTGAGTTTTCCATCGACGGGAAAGTGATCAGTGTTAACGATAACTTCTTAAACGCATTGAAGTTCCGTGAAAGTGAAATTATCGGTCAACATCACCGTATGTTCTGTTTTGATGATTTTTACCGTGAAAACCCTGATTTTTGGGCTGATCTACGCGCAGGACGTTATAAGTCAGGGCAGTTCTTGCGTCGAGACTCATTCGGTCGCAATGTGTGGATTGAAGCCACGTACAACCCTATTTTTGATGAACACGGAAACGTGGCGAGCGTGGTGAAATTTGCTTCTGATGTGACGGCGCAAGTAGAACGAAACTTGGCCATTTCACAAGCGTCAGAGGTCGCGTACAGCACGTCGGTTGAAACGTCGCAAATTGCCCTTGAAGGCTCGAAGCTACTGCAAGATTCGGTAGAAGTCTCACATGAAATCAGTGAGAAAGTTGCTGGCGCAGCAGCGAAGATTGCTGATCTGAATGAGCGTTCTAACAACATCTCTCAGATCGTGTTAACCATTAAAGGTATTGCTGAGCAAACCAACCTATTGGCACTGAATGCGGCGATTGAAGCAGCACGCGCAGGCGATCAGGGCAGGGGCTTTGCGGTTGTTGCTGATGAAGTTCGAAAACTGGCCTCACGTACGGCAGAATCAACGGCTGAAATTACCCATGTGGTCGATGAAAACCAAGAATTGACCACAGATATCACCCAGTTCATGCAAGAAGTTGCCACTATTTCAGATTTGGGTAGTGCGAAGATGTCTGAAGTCTCAACCGTGATGGAAGAGATTTACAAAGGGGCAGAGAATGTCTCTAGCACGGTAATGAGCTTGAACGAGCAAAAAATGTAATAGGGTACAGTATCTGTATTCACCACATTTATCGCGATAAGAAAGAGGCCAATTGGCCTCTTTTTGTATATTACAATTTATATTTCTAGGATAGACAAAGGGATTATCGATATTCAGGCTCTAAAGG
>NZ_JAKJSN010000097.1:0-8515 GCF_050337005.1 Photobacterium japonica
ATTATGTATAACCTGAATAACAGTACAAATTAGATATGATTGATGAAGATTTGGATATATTTTTGTAAGAATTTGGTGAGCCGGCTGAATATATCCAAGCAACAGAACAACAAATAGAAGCCTATCGCGGTATCCTTCCCGATCAGTTGTTGGAATACTGGCAGCAAGTTGGTTTTTCTGGCTTTCTGGACGGGTTGTTCTGGATCACCGACCCTGCCGAGTTTGAGGATGTCGTCGAAGCGTATCTCTCTGGCACAGGCCTTGCTGACTACGACAATTATCATGTTATTGCGCGCAATGCGTATGGCACTCTCTACTTATGGGGAGAACGCACAGGGGCTTCATTGGAGATAGCTCCACATTTAAATTGGATCGTGACAAGTGAGGGGGATGAACAGAAAATTGCCAGAGGCGAAGGGGGGATTGCAATTCAGCGATTTTTTGGCTTCCAAGAGCCAGACGACGTGGATATTGAAGCCAACTCAACACCCTTTTTCAGCTCGGTTTTAAAAAAGCACGGAGCCATTGGTAAAGACGAGGTGATGGTGTTTACCCCGTCCTTGTTTATGGGGGGCAAGAAATCTGCGGATAAGATGGAAAAAGAAGATTTGCATGTCTTTTTGCAGCTCATGGCGGATTTAGGTGATGCCGAAATTATTGATATGGCATCAATGGTGGGTAATGTAGTGAAGCATTACGGTAAATAATCAGTATCCCCAGAAAATAAAGCCATCACCTAAAAAAAGTCCCTCGTCAGTCGGCAACAGAGAAATGAACTGAGAGGGACAATCGGGTTTGGAGGAAGGAAACCCAAAAACACGTTTTCTAGATTACTGATTGTTTGAGCTAGAGGTTGCTTTAACTCGGCGTTGATACTACAGCAGGTAGGTCGTATGTGCATTACGCATATCGCTCAACGTTTTTAGATTATTTTATACGGGATAAAGAGGAGACGGTGATAGAAGGGGGCATGATAAAGGCGGAACGTTGAATACGACCACGTAGCAGTTAGCGTCACAGTTGGCCTATTTTTCAGGGGGCAATCGCACCGTAATGAGTGGTGTATCTAAAATAAACAAATACTATTGATTTGTTTGTATTTTAGCCTGTTGTGTTGCTTGAACGCCTCTACCTGCATGGTATAGTCGGCGATATTCATGCTGCAACTGTTTGTTTTTTTAGTGTTTTATTTGTATCCATTTTCTGAGTTGTGGCACTCATAGGCTGGAGCCACATTTGAACATCAAGTCACTCTTCTATCTCTGCATAATCCCATTGTTAGGCTTACCACCCGCACAGGCAAACAATGAAGATCCCGTCTATACCACCGTTAAAGCCAACCGAGTGGCGACGGCTCGCAGTGGCATTATTACCCACGGCTATCACCCAGACAGTACGGTGTACTATGCCTCTGATGTTAACAACAAGGATGGTGAGTCGTACATTCAGGGGGCGACCTACCAAGGTGAACCCGAATTTGACTGGTGGGTGAGTCAGGGTTTTTATGCTTTTTGTGATAACCAACAAGTGAAGCTGGGGGTGACGTATCATGATCTGGATTTTAAGGACGTATACACGACATTCTTATTTACCCTCGATGACGGCAATCGCTTTTTCTACGCGCCGACCCTCATCGAAAACAAACAGCTTTATTCCCCCGCGTTTATTCAAAATCGGTATTTTTTCCATCCGACCGCCTCATTCATTCATGCGCTTAAACAAGCCCAAAGCGTGCGAGTGAATATTCAGACGGAAGGGCGGTTGAACGGGCAAGTACAAGATGCCGAGGGGGCGCTGCCTATGAATGGTTTTGCTGAAATGATCACGCGGGTGATGAACCATTGCCCTGAAACGGCCCCTGACATTGATATGGCATCGCTCAGTGAATCGCAACGTTTGCTCGCGAAAGCCAAACAGTTATGGCATACCCAATATTACGATGAAGCCGCGACGTTGCTAAAGCAAGCCTCCCAAAAGGGCGAGGGCGAAGCGAGTTTATGGCTCAGCAATTATTATCAATACCATACCGATGGTGATAACCGGATGGCGTTAACACACCAAGCGAGAAGCTTGGGGGCGAAACAAGGTAACGTAGAAGCGATGTGTGCGTTAAGCGTGGATTATATCACGCTTAAAAACACAGACCGTGCTGATGGGTTGAAAGGTTTGGCGCTATTAGAAAAAGCCCAAGCGGACGGCGCGCAATGTGCCGATTTCCATTTAGGGTACATGTACATTACGGGGACGGTGGTTGAAAAAGATGTGCCGCGTGGGCGCGAGTATTTAAAGCGGGCTGTTGAATACTCTCCTCAAGCACTCAGCTTGTTACTCGATACCTATAAGAATTCACCGAAAGCGATGGATGCTGAGGTTTACCCGTGGGTGAAATTAATGGTGGAAAACCATGGTTTTGAATGGCGTAAAAAAAAGGCCATTTGTCAGCGTAGCCCCGACGTGTGTGAAAAAGAGAAGGATTTATAATGACCCCAATTTGGCCAACCTGTCATTCAGTGTCTTTAAAATGCGCGGGACTTGCATTGTTTAGTGGTGTGTTGCTTTTTCCTGCGGCATCTAGCGCTGTCTCATTCTCTGATTTGGATTTTGAACGCAAAGGACGTCGACATATCGCTGTTGAGAAAACGACCCAAACCCCTTATACCGGTGTTGCTATCGCTTATGATGAGAAGGGTACTAAACGCGTAGAATCGTATTTTTTAAACGGTCACAAACACGGTCCCAGTTACCGCTGGTTTGCCGATGGCCGCTTGGAAGAACAAATACATTGGCTTGATGGCAAGCAACACGGTATTGCGAATAGTTTTTACCAGAGCCGCTCTCAAAAAGACAGTAAGGAGCCGGCGCTTTATTATCAAACCGATCGTGAAAACTACCAATATGGACTCGAGCATGGTGATCAAACACGTTGGAGCATTGGTCGTCGTTATAACGATGTCATGATGATAAATGGCAAAAAAAGTGGGAATAGGACGCGTTGGTCTCAAGATCGCAATGATCAAGACTATGTGAATTATGACGAACATTATGTCAATGGAAAAATAATGGGGTTACAACGCCATTATTTTCCCGATGGCGGCGTTCAGAAAGACGTGTTTTATAGCCATGGGGAGACAAATGGCCCCTCACTTGAGTTCACCCTTGACGATGTGAATCTCCCTTACCTTACCGCGGTGCAGTTCAGCCAAAATAACCAGCTTCAAGGCATTGAACGACAAGACTATGATGGCGGGGATCGTATAGTGCGCAGTCACCGTCATGGAGAAACGTACGGATTTGAGCACCGCTTTACCGGTGACGGCGTACTGCAGAACGTGTATTTGACCGGTTCAGGCAAACAGGTTGAGTATTACCACAATACCAATATCCGTGGTTCAGAAAGAAACAAGCTGGAGGGCGATAGCCATGCGCTTCAGTATTATTGGTTTAAAACCGGTGTACTACAGGAAGTCCGGCAGTTCGAGCTGGGTAAATTATCTGAGCCTGTGACGGAATGGTATAAAAACGGGACGAAAAAATATCAAGTTATCCCCAGCCAACATGCCGGTCAGTTCCTTGAAAGTGAGTGGTATGACAATGGCCAGTTGCGGGAGCAGGGACTCAAAGGTAAGCGTGGCAAAATGGGGCTACATAAAGCGTGGTATAAGTCGGGGCAATTGAAGAGTGAAATAACCTATGCCCTGATTCAAAAAGGGCGATATGCGTACAGTGTGAAGCACGGTAAAGAAACCCAATGGTATAGCAATGGGCAACCAAAGTTAACAGGGACTTACCATGAAGGTGAAGCGGTGGGAACACGCCGTACGTGGCTTGATGATGGCACATTATATTCAGAAAAAGAGATGGGATTGTAATCATGGCGCGACAAGTTACCTTAACATCACGTTTTCTCTTACTGCTCAGTGTTGTGCCACTTACCGTGAACGGTGCTTTACTGGAATATAAAGGAACGCCAGCGTTAGCGTATGAGGTGGGAGGCTCTGTACCGTATTCCGGCACCGATACTCAATACTACTTTTACCCCGATAAACCCGAAGTCAGTCCCCATAAACTCAGTGAAATCACGTATGTTGACGGCAAAATGCAGGGCCAAGCGACGTATTGGTTGTATAACGGCCAACTTAGCATGCTGCACACTTACGATAAGGGTGTCTTAAACGGACGAGCGGTGACTTTCTATCCCCATATGACCAATCGCAAGGCGATGGAGACCTTTTACGTTAAGGGTAAAGAGGACGGTTTGTCGACCTACTGGGATACGCATGGCCGAAAACAAGGGGCGATGAACATGAAGCAAGGATGGCGTCATGGTGTCGCGCAAGGTTGGAGTGATGGCGGAGCATTGATTTATAACGGTGAATTTGCCCATAACAAGCGACAGGGTGAGCATTGGTGGTATTACAATCATGGCCAAAAACAACAACGCACCCAGTTCACGAATGGTCAGTACGATGGCATTTACCAAGTCTGGTATGAAGATGGACAACTCGCCACGGATGCAACGTATGCGAAAGGTCAATTACACGGTGAAGCACGTTATTGGTACGAGAACGGTCAGCTTAAACACCAAGTGAATTACCTTGCGGGTGCCAAGCAGGGTCAAGAGCAGTTTTGGTATGAAGATGGCACCTTAATGCACAGTGCGTTATATCAGGCGGGTGTGAAGCAAGGCAAACAACAAACGTGGTATGAAAATGGTCAACCGCAGTCGGTTAGCCACTTTAGTCAGGACCAATTACACGGTGAAGAGTTATTGTGGACAGAAGCCGGATTAAAAACGCGGTTTGAGTATCACCATGGCCAAGTGGTTAAGGTTGAAATGCCGAAATAACCGGTGACGTTTGAAGCAGAAAAAAAGGCTGCCAGTGCGAACACTGACAGCCTTTTGACGACAACGCGTTATTACGCTGCGGCAGCGTCTGCCACAGGCTTTTTCTTCATGAATTTGTCACCACCGGTGTAGATACACAGTGCGATAACAACGGTTACAACGCCTGCTAGCTTCTGCAGCGTGATCGTTTCACCCAGCAGGAAGTACGCCACGATCATTGCGAATAGCGGCAATACGTTCAGTGCCATGGTGGTGATAACCGCATCTTGTGTTTTCAGTGTTGCCAGTTCCCATACGGCGTAAGCGAAACCAGAGCACAGTAGGCCCAGCGCCAGGATACTGCCTAGGTGCTTGCCGTTCTCAACCAAAACACTTGCAGAGCTGAAGTCAGCGCCTGTGAAGATACCCAGAATCAGTAGTGCCACCGTTGCAGACGCAAACTGGTAGAAGCTGCTTGAGTACAGGTCGTAACGTGAGTTCAGGTCAGAACCGAACTTACCCAGAATGTAGTTGTACGTCACAAAGCCCAGTACACCACACAGCGCGAACAAGTGGCCAAGATTGATGCCTTGGATTTTGTTCGATGGGTCGTACGCGATGATACCTGCACCCACTAGCGATAGTACAACCGCGAATACTTTCGGTGCTGTTGGCTTGATTTTATCAATCACAAACACCGCCGCCATGGTCAGGAACGGCGCCATGCCGTTGATCACGCCGATCTCACCAGACGAGGTGTACTCGTACGCTAAAATGGTGAAGTAGAAGAACACGGCCTGTGCCGAGATACCCGCGGCCATTAGCAGGAAGGCATCTTTCTTGCTCTGGATCTTCTTCAGTGTGTGTTTTTTAGAGAACATAAACACAGCAACGAAACACAGTGTCGCAATCGCGTAACGCGCGATAGCCAGTACCACAGGGTCAAGTTTACCGGCCAGTACGCCACCCAGTGGGAACGACGCGCCCCATAGTGCCGCACAAATAAGCGCAAGGGTTAAGCCGAGTGATTTATTCGGAGTAGCATTACTCATTTTTTTTTATCTCATAGAAAGGGGCTGTTTCGCCCCTTTGAAACGCAACGGTGATTATTGAGGGCAGATCTGAATGACGTGCTCTAAACGCTGATCTTTCTGGTACAGCGACGCATACGCGTAACCCACACCTTCAAGGTTGGTTGTTGCACCGTTGGCCACGTTGAACACTTTATCGATGATCGTGTTCGATACATTGTCGATCGTGTCTGTCGCATCCATGATGCCGCAGGCATTGATGTCCATGTCTGCTGTGATCAAAGAGCTGTTACCGGATACGCGAATAACCGGCACGATAGAGTTATTGAAACCCGCTGCGCCCGCTGTCCATAGGATCAACTGACAACCCAGAGAGGCAAAGTGCATTGCCGCGCCACCACATAGCATGGTGGTTTCTGTCAGGTAGAAACCTGGCGTGGTTGGCTTTTCACGGTGAAGGTGGTTAATGCGCAGGCAGTCCTGAATAGGACGAGTGCCTGTTTTATGCATCGCACCTTGTGATTTTTCATCGATTGTTGTCAGGCCACCGACGCTGTTACCGATAGACATGGTTTCCGTGCCTTCGATCACGTGCCAGCGCTGCAAATCTTCACCGATCAAACGCGCGATTTTCTCGCCCACTTCAGGGGTCACAGAACGTGCTTTTAGGATCTCTTCACAGCCAAGCAACTCAAGCAGTTCGCCTGCCATGGTGGTTGCGCCCATATCGACAAGCTTGTCAGAGGCCGCGCCCACAGAAGGGTTAGACGCCAGACCGCTAGAGGTATCAGAACCGCCACACTTAATACCGATGCGCAGCGCAGAAACAGGCGCATCAACACGCTCTACGCTATCCGCGTAAGCTTTTAGCTCTTTTGCTAGTGCAATACCATCTTTAATGGTTTCGACAGTCCCTTTGTTCTTGATCACCGTGAGGGCATGAACCGGTAGGCCTTCTTTACGTACCGGCTCTGCAATCATTTGCGGGTCGATAGAACCACAACCCATGGCGATAACCAGCACGCCCGCAATGTTTGGGTTGGTCGCAGTGTGGATGATCGTATCGATCATCTCTTCGTTGCCGCCGTACATACAGGTGTAGTGGTTGGTCACAACAACGGAATCATCGATTTCTTTGCTGATGTTGCGCGCAATACCTTCACAGCACTCATCAATCGCCACGATCAGGACGTTGTTACGAATACCGAATGAGCCGTTTGGGCGCGGGTAACCTTTGAATGTCGTTGTCATTATTGTTCGATGCCCATTTGTTTGATGATTTCTTCGATGATGGATTCAGGAATGTCCAGACGTTCACTGCGAACGTTCTGAACATGCACAAGCTGACCCACTGGGATCTCAACAATCGACTTACCGATCGAGTGGCCACATTTCAAAATGTGCTCACCACTCGCGATGTTGCCAAGCGCGATCTTATTACCGAACGTGATTTTTTGCAGTGCTGTGATTTCTGCGATCACTTCGTTATCCGCTGAAATAATGTCAACGGATTCATGTTTTTCTACGTCGCCCAGTAGCGTTGCAACGTTGTCTGTAGGAGAAAGTGTAATGGCTTTCATTGCGTGCTTCCAAAGTGTTAATTGTCTTATTGTCGGACAATCGGCATTATACAGTCGAACAAACGACAAAATATGACAAATGTCACATTTTTTGGCTGTATTTTGAAACAACTTAAAATGTGGGCTGGACAATCGGACAGAAAAAATGTGTATAAAACTGACCGTTTGTTATTCAAGGTGCTGATTTACATGGAATATAAAATTGACGTTTTGAGGTGAACAGGAGGGGGGGATACAGAAAACATTTGATGAAAGTTGTGAACAACATCACGTATTGTGTGGGTATTGCGTTGAGCGGGTTATAGCATGTTCATCTCATTGCATGTTGGTCGGTATTTCAACAACGTGGTTGTTCCTATTTGGGGGGAGTGTCATTGGTATGCGCTTTATTGTTATTTTTCAACTTGTTAATAATGGAAGTTAAGAGTGCAGCTATAGTGTTTTCATGGTGGGGATGTATGATCGGTGTTTTGTCTTCACAGGATGTTTTACCGTGAAAAAGATAATCGCTCCCCTTATGTTCACCCTTTTGGCGGGCTGTTCGGCCACCACCAACCTTGATGCGATTCAATCTGATGTGTCTATTCAGGTGAATGATAAACCGCAGTTTATGCTTGAGACGCAGCCTGAGCAGACCTATTCCACCACCAGTTTTGGCCAGTATCAGTTTAAGTTGGAATCGGAAGGCCACGATCCGATGTACGGGTTAATGCCGTTGAAATTCAACGGGGGCTACTTAGCCGCAGACATTCTTTTCTTTGCCCCGGCGATGTTTTTTAACCTGCGCGAAGTCTTCCCTTACTACCAGTTTGATCTCGAGCACAAAGAGATCCGCTACAAGAAAAACATCGAAGATAGCTGGACGGTGTATAAACCGGATACGGCCGAAGTGAATCGTGCAAAAGCGTACTTTGAAAAGCGTGATAACTACGTGTTGAAAGCAGAATGATGAACGTATAGTGCGTGAATAAAAAAACGCGAGCGTTCGTGAATACGCACTGATTCGTGTCGATGAAAGAACCGCCTGAAAGGGCGGTTTTTTATTGTGGCCCCCCCACATAAATCATCAGTGCACCCAC
>NZ_JAKJSN010000098.1:0-8434 GCF_050337005.1 Photobacterium japonica
GTTATATTCATATCCGTAGTTTATTTCAACAAATAACAAATAACAAATAACAAATAACAAATAACAAATAACAAATAACGAGAGTGTTCATAGTTCTGTGTCAGCGTAATCACAGATCTACATACTCATCGACCCGACCAGGGAAGTGGATGCTTAACTGAGAGCACGTCGTATTTGCTCAATGGTATTGATGAATCGCTAACTCATTTTTGCCGCAATCAAGGCTGCTTCAGCGATCAGCTCTAAAGAGGTTGTGGTCTATACATTGCACTTTAAGTTGCATATGTTTCCAACTGCATCAATGTCACATTTTTGTTCATTTAAAGAACTTACAATCAGAGAGTACCCGGCATGATGATAACCCACCATATTGGTTACTGACTTTGAGAATAAAAGAATCAATAAAAACAGTATGAATGTGAATGGAGAAACACAATGACAACTGGAAAATATTTGCGTTGGAAGGATGAAAATGGGAATGCGTTTCGGCCCGTCTCGCTGACTGGAACGGAATTACTCAATGATCGAACCTTGAATAAAAGTACCGCATTCTCATACGAAGAACGCAAAATGTTCCAGCTGGATGGGTTGCTCCCCCCGAGAGTGCAAACCTTTGAACACCAATTAAATCGTGTTTATGACGGGTTTAAAAATGCATCAACGGACATTGAAAAGTACCTGTTCTTACGTGCCCTACAAGATCGTAATGAAACCCTCTTCTATGCATTACTTTCTCGCCATATTGAAGAGATGACCCCTATCATTTATACCCCTACAGTGGGTAAAGCCTGCCAAGAATTTAGCCACCGTTATCAGAAGGCGCGTGGTTTATATGTCACTCAAGACAACGTAAGTAAGATGGATGAGCAGGCACAGCATTTTTCCGGTAAAGATATCAAGATCATTGTTGTGACCGACAGTCAGGGTATTTTGGGATTAGGCGATCAGGGTGTAGGAGGGATGGGGATCCCGATTGGTAAGCTATCCTTGTATACCCTAGGAGCCGGTATCCACCCGGCACACTGTCTTCCTATTGCGTTGGATGTGGGTACAGACAACCAAGATTTATTGGATGATCCTATGTACCTTGGTATACCTCGTCGACGGTTACGTGGGGCAGAATATAAAGCCTTCATCAAAGAATTTGTTCATCAGGTTAAGCGTACTTTCCCGAATGCCGTGCTGCAATGGGAAGATTTCAGTAAATCGAATGCGTTTGACAACCTGACTGATTATGAGGAGTTTCTGCCGTCGTTTAATGATGATATTCAGGGGACGGGCTCGGTGGTACTCGCGGGCATTTTGGGGGCTGTGAAGATCAAGCAGGAGTCACTGGCTGATCAAACCTATGTGGTGTACGGTGCAGGTGCAGGCGGGGTTGGTGTTGCTGACCAAATCTATGCCGGGTTACTGAAAGAAGGGTGTTCGCATACGGCGGCGCGCGATAAGATCTTTATTCTCGATTCCCAAGGGTTGGTGTTTGATGACCGAGATGGCTTAGATGAATACAAAAAACGCTATGCGAAGCCAAGAGCTTTAGCCGAAGGCTGGCCGGTAGCAGAACCCGGCAAAGTGTCATTAACCGAGCTGATCAATCACCATCCAGTGACGGTGTTGTTGGGGACTAGTGGCATTGGCGGGGCATTTCAGGAAGAGCATGTCCAGAAGATGATGGAATATACCAAACGGCCGATGGTGTTCCCATTGTCGAACCCGACAGCAAACTGCGAAGCCGTGCCAGGAGACATTTATCAATGGAGTGATGGTCAGGCTATTGTCGCGACAGGTAGCCCGTTTGATAATGTGACTTACAATGGTTATGACTATCGCATAGGCCAAGGGAATAATGTCTTTATATTCCCAGGTGTCGGGCTTGCGGCCATTGTTTCACAGACGTCGAAAATCCCCTTAGATATGTTTACCACCGCATCTTATGCGTTGGCTGAGCAGGTGAGTGACGCTGATTTACAGAATGGATGTGTTTTTCCGCGTATTAGTCAGCTAAAAGATGTTTCTCTGCATGTCGCGAGCCGCATTTTGGAAAACATGCAGGCGACGGAAGCCAATAGTGCATTGGTGGGTAAAGATATTGAGCAGGAACTTGCTGCGCATATCTGGGAGCCTGTGTATTTACCTTATCGCAGAGTGTAGTAATTAAACAATAATTAAACAAGACACCCATACTTTTGTACTTCCTTGCCTTGTTTTCAAGGTTTGATTTATCAGCGATGAATCAATAGGCATCTAAAGGATGCCAGAGGCAAGGAAAACAAACGTGAGTTTAATGGGCATCGTCATACCATCCCCTTCAATTAAATCATTTTGTCACGTTACGTCTTTCTCTCTGTCATATGAACTTGATTAACTCTGTGTGTTTTTTGAACTAACGCGGAATGGAATCATCACGCGTTGGATGTTATTCAATATCGACATAGGGACATGTAAGTCATGAATTCGACCTCTACGTTTGTATTCACAAGCGTTCTCGCAATGTCATCGGCGTCTGCCAGTGTGTTGCCAGATAACCAGACTCAAAGTGTGTGGTTTCAGGATGGGCAGGCAAAAATCGAAGAGATTAGCCAAAAGCCCGTTGCTTATGATCAAGCAAAAAATGTCATTCTGTTTATTGGGGATGGTATGGGGATCAGCACACAAACCGCCGCGCGTATCTTCGTTGGGCAAAGCCAAATTAATCATCAGGGGGGCGAAGAGTTTTTATTGAGCTTCGAGCAGTTTCCTTACACCGCCTTAGCTAAAACCTATAACACTGACATGCAAGTGCCCGATTCAGCCGGCACGATGACCGCCATGGTCACGGGTGTGAAAACACGGGCGGGGATGCTCTCGGTCAGCGATTATATTGATCGCGGCGACTGTGGCGTTGACGAAGCAACACTCAAAACCTCCCTAGAGTATGCGGCGCAACGCGGTATGAATACGGGTGTTGTCTCTACGGCCCGGATCACGCATGCAACCCCTGCAGCAACGTATGCGCATATCTCTGACCGCGGCTGGGAAAGCAGCGTACCTGAAGACTGTGACGGTAAAGTCAAAGATATCGCGTTGCAGTTGGTAGAAGCATCGTCGGCCATCGACATTGTTTTAGGGGGCGGACGTCGCAGCTTTGAGCCGAGTGGTGAAGGGCTCTCTGGGCGTCGTACCGATTCACGTAACTTGATTCAGGAATGGATCGATACCGCCCCAGAGCAACGCCAGTTTGTTGATACAGCCTCTGCAATGAAAGAGCTGTCTGCCGACGCTGAGCAGAAAGTGCTGGGGTTATTCTCAGACTCTCACATGGAATATGAGCTACATCGCAGTGACACAGAGCAACCGTCGCTCACTGAAATGACGGATACCGCGCTGGATTACTTAATGGCTGACAATGATGGCTTTTATCTGATGGTGGAATCGGGCCGTATTGATCATGGCCACCATGCGGGTATTGCCAAGTTAGCGCTGACGGAAACCGAGCAGTTCCATCAAACGATTGAACACACGGTGCAAAAGTTGGCCGATGCGAATCAATTGGATGACACCCTCATCATTGTGACTGCAGATCACTCCCATGTGATGACGATGGCGGGCTATCAGCAACGCGGTAATCCTATTCTAGGCTTAGTGGCTGGCGAAAGCGGAAACACACTCGCCAAGGATGATAAACCTTATACGACCTTGGGTTATGCCAATGGCCCTGGCGCCTTGACGACGTTTGTGGACGGTCTGCGGGCGGATTTAAGCGGTGTTGATACCCAAGCGGATGATTTCCAGCAACAAGCCTTAGTGCCATTAACGAGCGAAACCCATGCCGGCGAAGATGTGGCAATTTATGCAATGGGTCCTGGCGCGCAATGGTTTAACGGTTTGGTTGAACAAAATTATATCTATCACGTGATTAACCGTACCTTGTCGTTGCAAGGTCGACGCTACGAATAATGGAGAACATCATGAAAACACACTATTTGCTGCGTACATCTTGGCAACGTGCATTGTTGGCCGGCTCGGTCGCATCTGCGTTGGCTGTTACGGGGTGTAATGATTCCGATCAGGCTGACGTGTCTGACGGTTCAGATACAGTAGACGTTGTGCCATCGGTTGGGGCGGCGAACGCTAATAAGTGGTATGACGAAGGCGAGAAGCTGTTAGCACAGAACATTGATCTTGTTGATAAAACGCAAACGGCGAAAAACATCGTATTGATCGTGGGCGACGGGATGGGGATCTCGACCTTGACCGCAGGCCGTATTTTGGTCGGCCAGCAGCAAACTGATAGCGAAGGTGGCGAAGAGTATGCCTTGAGCTTTGAACGTTTCCCGCATGTTGCGCTATCAAAAACCTACAATACGGATTCACAAACACCGGATTCTGCCGGCACCATGACAGCGATGATGACGGGGGTAAAAACCTTCCGTGGCGGGATAAATATTGGTTCATCAGTGAACTATGGGGATTGCACCGCTTCACAGCAAGATGAATTGGTATCCGCACTCGATCTGGCCAAAATGGCAGGCATGAGTGCTGGGATTGTCGCCACGGCACGGGTTACACATGCCACCCCCGCAGCCACGTATGCGCGAACCCCTGCGCGTGGATGGGAGGCGGATTACTACATTAAACGCGATGCGCAAGATGGACTCGGTTGCACCGATATCGCCGATCAACTGGTTAACTATGATGTCGGTGGCGGGCTGGATGTGGTGCTCGGTGGCGGACGCCGTAATTTCCTCGATTATACGCAAAGTGAGGGATACGGATACCGTGATGATGGCAGAAACCTCATCACTGAGTGGCAAGCGAAAGACGCGGGCAATGTCTATGTGGAAGACCGCCAAGCATTAGCCGGCATTGATGTGAATGATACGGGACGTTTAATGGGGCTGTTTAGCCGTTCACACATGTCCTATGAAGCGCAACGGGATACGAACGAAGAGCCGTCATTGGCCGAAATGACAGAGTCGGCGCTCAATGTGTTGTCGAAGAATGAGAAAGGCTTTTTCTTAATGATTGAAGCAGGGCGTATTGACCATGCCCACCATGGCACCAAAGCCGGGTTAGCACTGCATGATACGCAAGCACTGCATCAGGCCGTTGAACGTGTCGTTGAGATGACCAACCCAGAAGAAACGCTGATTATCGTGACAGCTGACCATTCCCATGTGATGACGATGGGAGGCTATGCCGAGAGAGGAAACGATATTCTTGGTTTGGTACGCAATAGCGGCGGTGAATTACAATTGGCGCTGGATGGTAAGCCTTATACCACGTTGCTCTATGGCAATGGCCCAAGTGCTCGTGATAATCAGTCGTATGATGCCAATGGGGATCGTGTCGCACTGTATGATGAAGGCTTAATGGTTGACAGTAAAAACCAAGCATTAGTGCCTTTAAGTAGCGAAACCCATGCGGGGGAAGATGTGGCGATTTATGCGACAGGTCCGGGGGCGCATTTCGTGAGAGGGACGTTAGAGCAGAATATGATTTTCCATATTATGAATCAGGCCGGTGATCTGATTAATCGCGCTGAAGAGGGCGTGGCAGAAGCAGGTTCCGGTTCATGACGGGGCATTTCTGCCATACAGCGGAGCGAAAGCTCCGTTGGTTTCGTCGCCAGCTAGGAATGGTGGGAATGGTAAAGTCAGTACGATTCGCAGGGAGAGTGAGTTTCGCGGGTTTGTTTGGGTGCCTCGTTACGGCTCAAAGCACAGCTTCTGATGTTCATCCTGACGATACGCCAGTGGGACGGGTTGCGCATTATACGATGACCAACAGCTTAGGTTTTCAATCACAAGCGAAAATCATTCAATTGTGGATGAATGCGACTGATCGCGTGTTGTTTTATCCCCAAAGTGATATCGCGGAGCATTGGACCCGAGATAAGCGTGAACAGACGGAATTCTCCCGCCATTTCTTATCGGCAGAACGCAGTATTTATTATCCTCAGGGGGCATTGCGTTCGTTGCAGTTACCGATGGATTGGCAGGGGGTCGGTCAGCTTATTTCACCCAAGATAACAGAGCAACTTTCTGAGGTGGATTGTGACAAAACGGCTGTATTGGCAGTGAATGTGGCATCCAGTGAAAAAGTAACATGCTACCGAGGGAAATTGGGCGATCAAACCATCAAATTAGCGTGGCTTGATGAGGAAAACATACCTGCTTATCTTAACATCGCAGGAAAGATGAAGCGCTATGAATACACCTTAACGGATCATGAGCCGTGGCAAGCCACACATACAGACACGGTGATGCGATGGAAGCGTTTTTTAACCACGGATTACGCTGATGTCGCTGATGATGCGGTCGATGATCCCTTCCTAGCGAGAGCGGTAGCCGCAGGGTATGTGTATGCCGCTGGGGCGCATCGCCACTGAGGCAGCAGAATCTGTCTTGTAATGAACACTGCCCATCAATGACAAAAAAAGCTCGCTATATAGCGAGCTTTTTTTGTGCCAGATACCCAAGTTAAGTGCTTATGTGATGAAGAGCGATCTGGATTTTATGAAATGACTCTAATTTTTTACTTAACCTGAAAGGGTAGGGTGATATCACTAGGCACATCTCAGGATAATTAATGAAAGTATGTTACTTGTCAATTTCAAGTTTATCAGTGTTAGTCTCCATACTCACATCTTAATAACGTGTGTCCATTTCCATAAATCCTATGTTTGATAATGTTTAATAGTGATGAAACATACAGTTTTCGTCAATGTGATTTTTGAAACGAAAAACTTTCAAGTAAAAGGAAAGGGCTGAATCAATCCAATGAAAAATAGAATAACAAAGCGTAATAGAAAGAAAAATCCTTTTAAAGTACCTAGTAAATCAACTTTAGTTGACTCAAACTCATTGTGTGCAAATAAGACGAACATTGAGCAAGAAGCAGGGATGGCCGCACCTTTTGATGGTGGGGAAACTAAAGTCAGTAAATTCAAGCTTGGGTTGAATTTAATCAGTCAGCGGGAATGGACTATTGTAAAATATTTATTGTGTAGCATTGTTATTATTTGTGCTTATTTTTTCATTAGAGACGACTCGCCAGTATTGGCGATGATGTTGTTGATGTCATCGCCAATTTTACTGCTGTGTATGCCAATGACATTTTCGGTCATTGTTGGTGGAATGTGGAAGATGTTATTTGGTAAAGATATTGAGACAAGATACATAGGGGTTTGCTTGTACTCATTTTTAATATTGCCAATACTTGCGCTGTGGGTTGGGAGAAATAGCCATTTTATGGGTTCAATCGAATCAGATGTTAAAATTTTCGCATATACTTTTATGTATATGGGAATATGTATTGTTATTGCAATATTGGCTTCTTTACTAAAATCATTAGCCGTTTTTAGAAAAACATCATTTACCGCTGTGTCGCTTGTACTGTTATCAATAGGCTTGTTAATTGTTGAGATGTATTATCCATATCCTGAAACGCGACTGACCAGCGAGATAACAACACACTGCTATGAAAAGACAAAGAAAGAGTATGAGTATCGTTCTTCGAGAGTAAGGCGCGAGTACGAAATTGAGCAGTGTTTTGTGAAATTTACCTATGACGGTGAAGTCATGCGTATGTTTTTACATGGCAGTGGTACTAATGTGAAAATTCGGCATGGACTGATTGATCATTATACGTTGAGTCACTGATACTTCAGGCTTTAGATGATAAATGTGAGTATTTCTTCTTGCTTTAATGGCTCTGGGCGCTCAGAGCCATAGATGTTGGGTTGCGCTTTATTGACGGTAGCGACGTTGAATTGCATGAATGCATTCGTTATGTTATTGACACCAAATTCGCTTATCCTCACTTGTTATTTTTACAGTTTGGCTGATCTTTTTAATTGCTGCTGTGAGGTCAGGGTTCGCTTGATTGAATGTTCCAAAACCGCCACCAGTCCAGCGATCACCTTCAAAGCATAAGTTAACAATGTAATCTTGGGGAAGTTGTGATTGGTCAAATTCAGGATTCGTTTCAATGGTGGTAATAAATTCAAATATATCACCATCAAACTTCTCATTACTATTGTATACTTTTTTAATTTTGCCGACCTTCTTAACTGTATGCCATCCTGGATCGTCATCTTCTGATGGGATAACGTTGATTTCTTTAAGAGTAAATAAAATAGTCGCATCAGTGTTTGTGTATGCGTCTTGTAAATATTTAAACCATGCAGGATGTATTGTTACGATTGAATCGGCAATAGCATAGCTACTGTAGAAAGTATTGAGTATTAAAAAGATTATCCATTTCACTAATTATCTCCGGTGATTCATGATACGTGTTGTATTTTCATGAAAGAGCATGCCTTACCGTGTTTGATTTTTCAAGTTATACATTCAAGCAAATAAAATAACTGTCGGTGTTGTCTGTATCGGTTTATATCAATGCTTGCCATTTTTATATTCTTATTGTGTATATTGATATTTTTATAAGGTTG
>NZ_JAKJSN010000099.1:0-7330 GCF_050337005.1 Photobacterium japonica
ATCACAATGCTTCATGATTACTCCTTGGCAGCTAAAACCACAAACTCCATCTGGTTATGCGACATAATGAGTCTTTTATGATTATGTGTAAATGCAAAACTGTCATTTATCCGGCGCGGTTCAAATATTTGACAGTGCTTTGTAATCAGCTTGGTAAGTCATGTGGGATCACCTCCATTATTGAATTCTTCATATAAAAATAGGTTTACATTTTAAATTTATATAATGAAAAATTGATGCTTCTTCTCCTCGATTTCATCGGTAAATCAATTAAAATCAGATAGATATAGTTTAAATATTGCGCTATCGGGTAAAATATAAGCGTTCTACATAGAAAAAGACAACCGATCTCACCACGCTGTATGATTCGCGTATGATATGGCTGTTAATTATTCTAAATAGGTAGGGGTAAGGCTAGATAGTGACGCTGTAACAAGTTARATGTCGTTGCTATTTACCCATAACACCACAAAAAGAAGGAAAGTTTATGCCGTATGATTTAACAAAAAGGCTTGTTGTCGGACTGTCTTCCAGTGCGTTGTTTGATTTAGATGCCTCTGACCACATTTTTAGAACCCAAGGCGAAGAAGCTTATCGCGATTATCAGAAAGAAATGCAAGATGAACCGCTTAAACGTGGGGTCGCGTTTCCTTTCATTCGACGATTATTAAAGCTCAACGAATTACGGCCAGAAGATCCTCCTGTCGAAGTGATTCTCCTGTCGCGAAATGATCCTGATACAGGCTTACGCGTCATGAATACCATCGCGCATTATGAATTAGGGATCACCCGTGCGGTGTTTCTTCAAGGAAAATCACCGTACCGTTATATTCCCGCGTTTGATATCGAGCTATTTCTGTCGGCCAATTCGCAAGATGTGCATCAGGCCGTGTTAGCCGGCTATCCTGCTGGGCAGATCCTCAATGGTGACAACATTATTGATGACACGGATGATTTAGATTTGCGTATTGCCTTCGACTTTGATGGTGTAATTGCGGATGATGAATCCGAAGGGGTATATCAAAGTTCTGGTCAGTTGGCAGATTTCCACTCCCACGAGTCTGAATTAGTGGATGTACCACACAACCCAGGGCCGCTGATGCCGTTCTTAAAACGGATTGCCGATATCCAAAAGTTAGAAGCAGAAAAGCAACTGACCGATCCTACCTATGTGCCGTTGCTTAATGTATCTATCGTTACAGCCAGAAATGCACCGTCACATAAACGGGTGATTAACACCATGCGTGCGTGGGACATCTTCGTGAATGATGCGTTTTTTATGGGAGGGGTGAAAAAGTCGAAAGTGTTGGAAATCCTCAAGCCACACATTTTCTTTGATGATCAGCAACTGCACTTACAGTCTGCGTCGGTACTGCCATCAGTACATATTCCGTTTGGGGTGGCGAATGTTCAGGTGCCTGGTCATACAGAAGAGGAGAGCAAAGGATCTAATAAGGATCAATAATCCGTGAGGGAGTGTAAGGGCAACATTCGTGTATATAAAATGAATAGATAAAGAAAACGCACCCCGAAAGGTGCGTTTGTCTGATTACTTACCGCAACCCACAGGTGAGGACTCGTCGCGAGGCCAAACGGTTTCTGCATTACTCATGTTGATAGGCAAGAAATCGACACCTTCCGACATGTTCAGCGGTGGCAAATCTCGGTCAAGAACATACATACCCGTCGCGATAGCACCTTTCGTACCATGAATGCCCGCTTGTTGCTTAGCGAGATCCGTATTTCGCAGGCCGTACATGTCAAAGTAAGGCGTCCAATCTAATCCGGTCAGGTAGCTTAGTGATACCAGCATGAAATCGTTACCCGAAATACGAGAAACATTGCCATGCGGTGTGTCAAAATCAAACGCACTGAATCCTAGACGATCACGATTCGCAAGCCAAGTTGCACTGTCGGCAAGCGCCGTGCCGTAGATGCGCTCATGCAGGTAAAGGGCTGTGAAAATATCAAATCCATTTGTCAGTGTTGTGCCGTCAGACAGTACTTTACCATGTGCATTCAGAGCCATTTGGATATAAAACGACATACGAATACTATTGTTTGCCGCGTAATCACCGCTAGACCAAATCGCATCATGACGGGTTGAACCTGTACCGACCGAACCACACCAAGCACCAAGTACGACGCGATTACCATTTGCATCCGTCACGCCAGCGGCATCTGATTGAATGGCAAAGAACGCATCTTTCGAGTTCATGTGTCCGTCTTCAATCACAGCCGTTGAACCATCAGTAACATTGTGTCCTTTCCAAATCACATAGTAAGGGAAAATGTTGTTTGAGTTTTCACCTGCACGATCATGGTAGTTCGCCCATGTATTACGGCCATCTTCAGTGGTGTAACCCACACGCAAACGACCCGTTTGTAGGTTGTGACCTAATTCGTGATTGTCTAACCAACCGCGCGGCGTAATCGGGTAAGTTGAATCCCAAGGGTTACCGGCACAACCAATACCGCATTGTGCATCTTGATCATAGTTAGCATGCTGAATGATTTTACGGGTATGTAAGTTTTCGTCGACACAATCTGCGCCAAACTTGGCTTTACATACGGCCATCGCATCTGCCGATACAGACTCATCCAATGTTTTTCCTTGTACCTTAAAGGCCGCCAGTGAATAAACCGTTTCTAGGTGTTCTTCCTTAACCGCTTTAAGTAGGGCCGAAGGCGTTGGGTATTGTTCAGTCATACCCAAATTAAACTTGTCACGGCGTAAATGTTGTTCAGCACCCAATGATTTAAGATCCACATGCGGAAGCTCAGTGTTGTTCAACAATGTTTCAAAACGCACAACTTGCTGTGGATCAGAAAAATCAGTAATTGACGGGTGTTCAGCAATACCGGTTGCCGTGATAGAAGAAGACAGTGGCTTGTTTTCGCTGTGTCGCATATTCAGATAAATAGGCGCGCCATAAGGCGTTGAAAATGTCACCGATCCTTTTGCTGGCACACGAATTCGTGCTGTCGTTAAATCAACAGGTTTTCGGTACACTTTCGTTTCATATACACGGTTAGTGTTTGAACGGCCATAATAGAGCTGAACGATAATTTCATGGTCGTCTTCTCCATGACGAGTTAAGGTAACCGGTTTACCGGGCAGGGCATACCAACCGGTTGTCGTCCACTGGTTACTGTAAGGAACACTTATCGTTTTGGTATCTGTGACGGTTTCTGGATATGTGTAGTGTGCATCATCACCCGTTACGACATCTCGGGTATCAACAATATATTCACCCAGATCACTTTGAGCTTTATTATCATCACGTGCATAAGACACTAGCCAGTCAGCAAATATAGCCTTGTACCACTGAACAGGATCGGATTGTGATATTGGATAGTCGATCTCTGAGCGGTATTTGTCTGCCAGTAGCAGTGACACTTTTGTTAACTCTTCTTCCTTCTCATCAAATACATCGATACCCGCAACATCGTAACGAATAACGGGGCCCTGAAATGCATCTGCACTTGTGCGGAATTCCGACATAAATGCGCCAGTATTACAATGCAAGTAAGTCGTCGTACATGAGTTTGCCGCATTGATGTCAAAGTCCTGATTTTTGAACTTATTGATCACATCCAGGCGAACATCTGGCTTTAATGTGACATCAGAACGGTCACCCGATTCAATCACATAGCGAGACCAATAGTTAGAAGCGAATGAGATGCCATTGCTTTCAAATACCGGAGTAAGCAACGCATTCATGTCTCGACCATACGGAGTAACCACCAATGGAATACGGTTTTTCTCCATGTACGCCATGGCAGACTTAATGCCGTCATAGCCTTTGCCTTCATAATCATCAGAACCCAATAGCACCACATCGGGTTTCATCTCTTTGACACAGGTTTCTAGATTTTCATAATCACATTGTTTATAGCTATTGATGGTATGAGCATTAGGATATTGGTTATTAAACCATGCTTCCATCGTATCGTAATGTGGGAAGTAACCGGCGTTCGGTACGTTGGCCACCACAACCGTCAGATTTTCTTTTTCACCACCGGAAATCCAAGCAAACACGTTTTTCATGAACAGATGTAAATCGTCGTTACCCCATACACCGAGTGGGTTGCCGCCAAAAATAGCATAACGCTGACCGCCGACTTTCTTGCCCGTCAGGCCGATGGGGATATTTATGGCATTGCCCGAATCGTCAACGTTTGTCGTGAGAATCGGAATATTCCCGTTAGTACTGTTATAGTTTGAAACAAACATTGCATCATGAGTGGGTACCCAATTAATGCCCGTGATCCCGGTATACAATTGATCAATGATTGCCTGATCGTCAGCCGTTTTTTGATTGATCTCTTTAACGGCAAAGTCTAACAACTGTTGCTCAGTGACTAACGTATGGTCACCGGTCAAAATGGCTTGAATAACAGGATCTTTCGCAACATCTGCCGCTTCAACGATGACCGTCATGCTGGATACGGTTTCTGATTCACCGTCTGCGACGGTGACAGAAAATGTGTACGTCCCCGTATTCCAAACAGAAGGCGTGGCGGTGATTAACCCAGACTTAGGTTCAATCGAAATCCATTCAGGATGGTTTGCCAGTGAATAAGATAAAACATCATTATCGATGTCGTACGCCTTAATTCGGTAAGTGGCTTCCTGTTCGGTTTTCATCGTCAAGGACGGGATACGCGTTACCGTTGGAGGGGTATTTCCTGACTCAATAATAGGTAATTCAACACGGACTTGGAAAGAACGAATAACATCCACGATACCATCCGTCACAATGGCATTAAATGCATGATCACCTAAGTGTGTCTTGTCTGCATTAATTTGAATCAGACCACTGTGTGGATCAACCGATACCCAAGATGGTGCTGAATGGAGACTGTATGTCAGTGTATCGTTATCAATGTCGCGCGCGAAAATTCGGTGAGAGGCGGTTTGACCTGCTTTCGCCAATATCATCGGAATGGCATCAACCAGTGGTGTGTTGTTATCCAGTTCTGGGAAATCAGGATCGCTCGCGTATTCCACAATAAGACTGACAGGCGTAGCCACTTGCGTGTTTCCATCCGCCACTTTCACTGTAAATGCGTAATCACCTTGGTGTCCGCTTTTTGCATTAATAGAGACCACACCCGTTTCTGGATGAATCGAAATCCAATCAGGTTGATTACTTAAACTGTAACTTAGAATATCTTGCTCGGTATCTGTTGCTTCAACCGAAAATGTAGATACGTAATTGGTACGCGCATTGATTGGTGGGATGGCGGTTATCGCCGGACTGCCATTATCAGGATCAGCTGTGAACAGTGTGATATTGAGTTTAATCACGCGTTTCACAATATTGGTGCCATCACTGATCAGCACAGTGAACGTATATTCACCCTCAATGGCTTGATCAAGCCCTACAGAAATCACACCCGTTGTGCTTTCTACAGTGATCCATTCTGGGTTGCCTTCCAATGCAAATGACAAGGTATCGCCATTGGGATCGGTCGCTTCAATGCGGTAAGTGAACGTGCCATTAAATCCACCGACTTCCGTAGAAAGGGTAGGGATGTCATGCACAACCGGGGTTTCTTTACTTACACTCGAACTTTCAGAGGAGCCATTACAACCGGTCAGCACCGATGTAATTAAGGAGGCTAATAACAGCTTTTTCACGGGTTTTATCTCAAATAGTTTTGTTAGTATTTTTTCACGACCCAAGGATGGGCTGGCGACACCGCTATATCACAATAGAATGTGATTGGGAGAGTAGCATGTACAATCAATTCCCATAGGGTGAGAAAATTACCATAGGGAATATAATGAGATCTGAATTTTGCTTCTATTTTGTGATATTGAGTCCAATCAAAATGGAAATGATGGGGTTTGTTGGCGTTTAAATATCTATTTTTGAGTGRTTTTTAGCGTTTATCTCGTTAGAAACAACACTAAACCGTACGTTTAAACAGCATATGCAAGCAGAATAAGACAATGTACGGTGACGGCGCCTAATATCTCGGCTTTGCTGTATAAAAAACGGACGACAAATTAACCAGAATGAACATTCGTGACGTTGTAACACTGTTGGGGATGAGTGAAGATTCTGGCGAATGGCTTCCTGAAGTGATGCGTAAAAGCCGTGCGGGTAAAAGGCTTATAACAGCGAACAGCATGGAAAGCATCACATTCGTTGATGAGCATTTATGGTAAGTTTCACCATCAAATCAATGGAGTGAAACCATGTACCTGTGCCCAAGACAAGAATGTCGTTCGATCCATATCTGCTGTGAAAAAGTAAAGCGAAGGTATTCCGGTGATTTGCTTTGTCTCGACTGTGGTTACATTGCACCAGAGACAGCATTCGAGGTTAAAGAAGGGTGTTTGGAAGAAGAGTGATGATGAAAGCCCATGGAAGTGGGCTTTTGATTCACTCAGGTAAATAGTGATTGAGTGAAATTTATAGGCGAGCCAGATAAGAAAAACTGAGAGAAAGCTTATCAGCAGCTTTTATCACGATTTAAAATTGAAATAGCTTTTAATTGACGTTTGTATTTGTTCTTTTTGGCTTTACTTACATGTCCGAATTTCTGCCTGATGTCTTTTTTCTTTATCTCAAGGGTTGTACAGCTAAAATTTGAATAGTCATTAAGATAAGCATCGACAGATTTTGCGTAAGATGGCACACATAACAGCAAGCTCGATAAAATCAATAAAATACGCATAGGTAAATACCTCCGAGAACACGATAATACAAAGTTAAAAATGCTGAAGTGTTTAAAGTTTGTTCTTCGGCAAGCTTCACGCTTTATTTGCATGTGTCATGAAGCAAAAAGCCGATGACAGTGCCCACTACCTACAACGCAAAACAGGCATACCCGCCAGTGAGATCATCCCATTGCAGAAACTCGAATATATTTTGCAGGATGGGAAAGCGTACAAGAAAGGCGTGATTCGCTGGTAGCCAATAAGGGCGCTAATGAATCAGCCATTCGTCACCAATCAATTCATACAATTCTATAAGCGTGAAATGGAAATCAATCAGGCCATTGCCTACGGTTATGGCTTGCTTGAACGCCTTGATATAGTCATTGCCCAACTTGAGCCGGAGATCGGCCAGTTTGGTGTTGAAGTCACGTTAAACTATCCGCTCATTCGCTCATTCGCTCATTCGCTTATCCGCCATGCGCTAACGCGTTGCCTTTCCTGCCTAGACCGTACTGATTGAACGTGATTTTGATGTGTTTGTGGGCTATCTGTTGAATGAACTTCGTAGTTTTGACTATTATTTTTATTGTGAATTTGGTTGGCAGATGTACACATAAGTGATGGATGGACTTGTTAGATTCATTTAACATATTC
>NZ_JAKJSN010000100.1:0-7171 GCF_050337005.1 Photobacterium japonica
GTTGATAGAAGGTGACTTCGATGGTGGCAGTAAGTCAAAATAAATCAATAGACGGTCGTTTAGTTGCAATTGGATGTAATTACGAACCTTGGATTGCGCTTCTTGAACAATCGGGTTGGAAAACACATTGCTGTTATGACCTAAGAACGGCTGATTCAATCTTGGAAGAATACAGTCCTTGTATCTGCGTTGTTGATTTAAGCAATAATGATTTTAGCTTGAACAGCATATCTTTGAGGGCAAATAAAACCAAACAAGTGAAATGGATTGCGATCATTAAAAAGGAACAAATGAAAACGGATGCGATTCGTCAATTCATTAATAACTTCTGTGTTGACTTTTTTACGGTACCTATTCCAGGCAGCCATTTGCTTGATACGATCGGACATCAATTAGGCATGTTGGAGATTGAATCCAGCTCATGGGTCGAGATCACGTCGCAGCACGATATGGGTCTGTTTGGTGAATCGAAATCGATCAAGCAGTTGCGCGACATGGTACGCCGCGTGGCGATGACGGAAGTGAATGTTTTCCTCACCGGTGAAAACGGGACTGGCAAAGAGTTGATTGCGAAATCTATCCATAATTTGTCAAAACGTAAGAACACGCCGTTTATTATGGTGAACTGCTCATCGCTCACCCGAGATGATGAAAAGCTGGCACTACTGGACGGTACCTATCGCAATGAAGACGGTGCACCGTTTGATGGCACCTTGATGCTCGATAATGTCGAGGAGCTGTCGAAGGAAATGCAAGATAATCTCTTAGCTTACTTGCAAGCACCAAGCTGTGAAACATTGGATAAAGAAACCGCATCTGATGTACGCATTGTCGCGACGTCTAGTGCGGATCTTGATGTGGCGGTGGC
This sequence comes from Photobacterium japonica, assembly GCF_050337005.1. Taxonomy (NCBI): domain Bacteria; kingdom Pseudomonadati; phylum Pseudomonadota; class Gammaproteobacteria; order Vibrionales; family Vibrionaceae; genus Photobacterium; species Photobacterium japonica. Next base: position 869 of record NZ_JAKJSN010000100.1, read on the forward strand.
GAACGGAGAATTCAGTAAAGAACTGTATTACCGACTGAATGTATTCCACATTAAAGTACCAACATTGCGTGAGCGTGGGTCTGATATCTTTTTACTCGCTGAAACCTTTTTGACCAAGTTTGCGCGTGAATACAGCACCATGGCATCGACGTTTTCTGAAGATTCCAAACAGTTGTTGTTACGCTATAGTTGGCCGGGCAATGTTCGGGAGTTGATTAACCAAGTGAAGCGTGCCGCGTTATTGGCGGAAGGGAATGAAGTGAAAGCGGAGCATTTTGATCTGCCAAGTAAGGCAAACTTAAAGCAGAGTCTGCGTAACATTAAAGACGAAGCAGAAAAAGATGTGTTGGTTGCGGTATTGGAAACACACCGTGGTCAAGTGGCTTCTGCGGCGAAAGATCTTGGGGTGTCACGCGCCACCATGTATCGCTTGCTGAATAAGCACAATATTGTTCCTGATGTGCGTCATTATAATAATGGCTATGCCGCGAGGGAGTAATATCATAATCACCGTTAAATCTTAAAAGCCCATGTCTGACATGGGCTTTTTTGTTTGCACTATTTTGATGATTGAGTTTTCAACCCTAACCGCTTGACTAAACGGTGCAAGTTACCTGTATCGACCTGTAGCTCACGCGCGGTTGCTGCCCAGTTGTGATGCTGCTGATAGGTGTGCGCGATCAACTGACGCTGAAACGCATCGGTGGCGGATTTTAACCCATAGCCTAATAACACAGACGGTGGGGAAAACGTATCTGCTGATGTATCTGCTGTCAGTGACTCTGTTGATGAGGCGGCAGAAGCGTGATCCTGTAACGTCAGATTAAAATGCGCTGACGTTAAGGCCACAAAATGTGGATCGCTGCTGGCGGCACGGGCAACCACGGCCGCACGATTGATGGCGTGTTCTAACTCACGGATATTCCCCGGCCATGTATAACGCTGCAACAGGTGAGTGGCATCCGGGCTTAAGCGCATGGCATTCAGGCCCAATTTGGCTTTGCAGCGTTCAATGAAATACCCAGCTAACAGAATCACATCATTGCCTCGTTCACGCAGTGGGGGCGCTGAAATAGGGAATACACTTAAGCGGTGATACAAATCGGCACGGAAGCGGCCTGCCGTCACTTCTTCGTGTAATAGCCGGTTGGTGGCGGCGATGATACGTGTATTCACTTTCAGGTGTTTGTCTGCACCCACGCGCTGTAGGTCACCGTATTGCAGTACCCGCAGTAGCTTGGCTTGTAAGGCGAGGGGAAGCTCACCAATTTCATCCAAAAACAGGGTGCCGCCATCTGCCATCTCAAATTTCCCTTTACGATCACTGATCGCTCCCGTGAACGCGCCTTTTACATGGCCGAACAGTTCACTCTCTGCAACGGATTCAGGCAAGGCTGCACAGTTCAGGTAAACCAACGGTTGCTGATGACGCAACGATTGCGCGTGAATAGAAGCGGCGACCAATTCTTTCCCGACACCGGTTTCGCCGGTAATGAGCACCGTGAGGTCGGTATTCGCCACCGCGCTGATCTGTGCTTTTAGCTGATCCATCGCAACAGATTGGCCAATCATGGTGACATCCCCCGTTGCGGGTCGCACTGCGGCGGGCGAACTGGCCATTTCACCAGCTTGCTGTTCCAGCTTTTCCATTAACAGGGCGGTGTGCAAACTGGCCGCCGCCAGTGCGCTGATCACCCGCAGTTCTTGATCGGAAAATTGATCAAATTGGTGCGGATCAAATCCATCAATGGTGACGGCACCAATTAAACGATCATTGGCAATAAGCGGCAGGCCGATACACGCATGCACATGCAATTGCCCATCATGGCTAGGGATTAATCCGTCATACGGATCGGGCAGATCACTGTCGTGGGGAAAACGCACAATATCACCGGCACGGGCGATCGCCTCTAAACGGGGGTGTTGGTCGAGATCAAACTGGCGACCCATCACATCATCAAACATCCCATTCATGGCCAAGGGCGAAAAATGTTGTTCGCGAAAGGCGAGTAACGCAGAGGCGTCACAATGAAAGAGCGATTTAATCACCGTCAGCAGTCGCTCAAACCGATCTTGAGCAGAAATACCTTGCGTCAGGTCGAGCGCTAATTGCATCAGCGCTTGTCGGTTTTTCGTCATAGCAACGCCTTTTTGATAGCCTGAAAAACAGCGGTAAACAGTGTCATTGTGACACTGTGTTGTTAATTTGACAATGTTTGATGGGTGTCATTATGACACTGCTAGTAAAGGCTCAATTAAGTAAATGCTTATAATTCAGTGGCTTAAAAAGTTGGCACGCACCGTGCAATAGTCAGTGCAGATGTCGATAACGACAAAACAGAATAGGGTGCTGATGACGCCCAAGACTTCGCATAAAAGGTAACAACATGACTATTCACGTAAAAAATAACATTCATTGGGTTGGCCAGCGCGATTGGGAAGTACAAGATTTCCACGGTACCGAATACAAAATGACAAAAGGGACCAGTTATAACAGTTACCTGATCCGTGAAGAAAAAACGGTGCTGATTGATACTGTCGATCACCGTTTCAGCATGCAGTTTATCCAAAATTTGGAGATGGAAATCGATCTGGCCAGCATTGACTATATCGTGATTAACCATGCCGAAGAAGATCACTCTGGCGCATTAACCGCTTTGATGGCGCGCATTCCGAATACGCCTATTTACTGTACTGAAAATGCGGTTGATTCCATTGTCGGTCACCACCACCATCCAGAGTGGAACTTCAATATTGTGAAAACCGGCGACACGTTAGATCTCGGTAACGGCAAGCAACTGATTTTCGTTGAAGCGCCGATGCTGCATTGGCCGGACAGCATGATGACATACATGACAGAAGATGCCGTGTTATTCAGTAACGATGCGTTTGGTCAACACTACTGTGACGAACACCTCTTCAATGATGAAGTGGATCAAAATGAATTGATGGAGCAGTGCTTGCGTTACTACTCCAATATTCTGACCCCATTCAGTGGTTTGGTAACGGCTAAAATTCATGAAGTGCTGAGCTTCAATGTACCGGTCGATATGATCGCGACTTCGCACGGTATTGTGTGGCGTGAAAACCCAACCCAAATCATCCATCAATATCTGGAATGGGCAAATAACTACCAAGAAGATCGCATCACGATTTTTTACGACACCATGTCAAACAACACCCGCATGATGGCGGATGCCATTGCCCAAGGGATCCATGATGTCGATCCGGCGGTGGCGGTGAAAGTGTTTAATGTGTCCCGTCAGGATAAGAATGAGATTCTGGCTAACGTGTTTCGATCCAAAGGGATCTTGGTCGGATCCTCCACCATGAACAATGTCATGATGCCTAAAATTGCAGGCATGTTGGAAGAGATTACCGGTTTGCGCTTTAAAAACAAAAAAGCCGGTGCGTTTGGTAGCTATGGCTGGAATGGCGGTGCCGTTGACCGTATTCACTCACGCCTCACCGATGCTGGGTTTGAAACCACACTGGGCTTAAAAGCGAAATGGAAACCGGACGGTAAAGCATTGCGTGAATGCCGTGAACATGGCCGTATGATCGCCAAACAGTGGGCATTACGTGATCTGTCGTCTGTGATCCCCCGTGCATTACAGCCTGTCAGCGAACCTGCCGTATCGGTGCCGCCGCAAGCGCAACCCAGCGTACAGCCATCAGCGCAACAACGCATCGCTGAACCAGTGAATGCCGCTGAGTTTTCTGTTGATACACAAAACATGCTGTGTACCGTGTGTAACTGGGTATATGACCCAGCAGTGGGTGAACCAAACCAAGGCGTTGACATCGGCACCTGTTGGTCTGATGTGCCAGAGACATTTTTATGTCCGGAATGCGGCTTGGGTAAAGAGGTGTTTGTGCCTGTGAGCGGGAAGTAAGTGATGACAGACTCTATTGTGATCATTGGGAGCGGCTTTGCCGCTTACCAATTGGTAAAAGCGATCCGTCGTGGCGATCAAACGTGTCCTATTCATGTCTTCACCGCGAATGATGGCAGTGATTATAACAAGCCTGATCTCAGCCATGTGTTCAGCCGTCAGCAACGCGCCGAGGATTTAGTTCGCCAGTCTGGTGAGGCCTTTGCTCAAGAACAACAAGTGACCTTACATGCGCACTGCCCGGTAGAAGCGATTGACCCCGTTGCCAAAACAGTGACCGCATCCGGGGTGTCATATGCTTACGGTAAATTAGTGTTAGCAACCGGTGCGCGTGCTTTTATACCGCCGATGGAAGGGGACGGCGTGCACACAGTGCGCACGCTAAACAGCCTTGAGGAGTATCGCTATAGTCAGGATGCGTTATTGGCCGCGTCACACGTGACGGTGATCGGCGCAGGGTTGATTGGGGCAGAGTTGGCGATGGATTTTGCCACCTCGGGCAAACACGTGACGCTGGTGGATCCTGCAGCGAGTATCATGGCTTCACTGTTGCCAGAAACGGTGGCGCACAAACTGGAAAAAGTGATGACGCAAATGGGGATCACGCTGGCACTGGGTGATCATATCCAACGCATTGATACTCAACCTGATAATCATCTGGAACCGCACGTGCGAGTGACGTTGGCCTCTGGGCGATCATTTGATTCTTCACAAGTGATTGCGGCGGCAGGGTTAGTGCCTAATACCGCGTTAGCAATACAAACGGGGTTACAAACCGGGCGTGGGATCGTGGTCGACAGCCAGTTACAAACCTCGTGTGCGGATATTTATGCCTTGGGTGACTGTGCAGAAATTAACGGTCAGGTTATGGCTTATTTACAGCCTGCTTTACTGAGTGCCAATGCCTTAGCGAAAACGTTATTGGGCACTCCGACAGCGGTGGTATTGCCGCCGATGTTGGTCAAAGTGAAAACGCCGCATTATCCCATTCAACTCAGTGGCCATAATGTGTTGGGTGCCCATCGTTGGCAGGTTGACCTCGACAGTACAGGGACCACTTGCCAGACCTTCGATGAAGAAGGTAAAGCCCAAGGTTTTGTGGTGACAGAACAGCATTTACCCAAAGCATTCACGTTATTAAATGCACTGCGCTAGCGCGTTGTGCCATTAACCAATAATGAAGAGTAGTAAGGAGAAAACGATGTCTACATTAGGGTCTCATTTACGTATTCCTGCACATTGGACGGTTCAACGTTCAACGCCGTTTTTCACGAAAGCGACTGTGCCGCCCGCGCTATTAACCCACCACAACACGGCAGAAGGGGTGTTTGGCCAGTTGTGTGTGATGGAAGGCACCGTCACCTATTTCGGTTTTGCGGATAGTGAAGCGACAGAACCTGAAGTGACCGTGGTGATCAATGCAGGGCAATTTGCCACCAGTCCTCCGCAGTATTGGCATCGGATTGAATTAAGCGAGGATGCGCAATTCAATATTAATTTCTGGTCAGAGAAAGATAAGTCCGATCAGCCGCTGTTTTCTGCGAAAAAATAGCGCGATGAATATATAGCGATAAATAACATGCCGGGCGAAAAAGTGCGCGGCATGTTTATTTAATGAAAAAAGGTGATTTAAGGTAGCAAAAAGCCAACGATGATCAGCAGGAAAGCTGATACCCATAACCAATGTGCAAAAACAGTATCAGTAGAAGATGCTAATTTACGTGTGCCGCTTACTGGTACAAAAGGATAATTGTGATCATTGAGGCGGTGGGTTCGAAACACCAAAATTGTTGCGTACCACATAACACGAATAGTGCAAAAGTCCCATGTAGGTGTATGAATACCATCATCGCTGAACGATCTTTCAAATTTTTTCACAGACAAAAAATAGAATGTTAGCCAAGACATGATTGAAGATATCACTATTGTGAAAAAGATCATGTAAATTATATTATTTGATAATTCTTCCATCATATCACCAAGCAAAATCGTAAAGTGAAGCTGCTGCTTTTTGGGTGGATTTGTCAAGAGATGTTGAGACATAGTAAGTTGCTGTAAGTCCAATTCCTATAGCTATTACCCATCCAACAGGGGTTGCAGCTAAACCAATTGAAACTGCAGCACTCGATACAGCTGACGCTGTGAAACTTCCTGATATTACACCAACGGTAAGGCCTGAGCTTTGTACTACTGCTGTTTTTTTCCAATCTTTCCCTGACTTATAATCATTGTAGACTTGATTGCTTCGGTTATAAGCATCGTATGCAATTAACGCATTGCCACCTATTTTTAATCCATTAGATAAGTTTTTTATGTTTTTTAATTCTGATGAATTTGATATGTTAATAGGTGTTGAGTGCCTTGATGATTTAGCTATATTCACGCCTCTATTTATATTGTTTAATGG
>NZ_JAKJSN010000101.1:0-7089 GCF_050337005.1 Photobacterium japonica
TGATCCCATGCCGAACTCAGTAGTGAAACGTAACAGCGCCGATGGTAGTGTGGGGTCTCCCCATGTGAGAGTAGGACATCGCCAGGCTTCAAACTTAAGATACTTGTTCTGAACGACAGGTGTCGGATAAAGAGAAATCTTTATCTCCGTGTGGAGCGGTAGTTCAGTTGGTTAGAATACCGGCCTGTCACGCCGGGGGTCGCGGGTTCGAGTCCCGTCCGCTCCGCCACTTATTAAGAAACCCTGTCGGTAACGACAGGGTTTTTTGCTATATACTGTTTCCCAAGAGCCCTTCGGTCTCAAGGTCGCAGCTGGATAGCCAGCCCCGACTGGCCGTGCGCGTTGAGTCCCATCCGCTCCGCCACTTATACTAAGCCCAAGTCGAAAGACTTGGGCTTTTTTACGTCTATCGCTGGTAAAAATGACCATCGCCACGTTGGCTATTTTGAAATTAGCCCACTATTCCTGCAATAGCCGCCTTGCTATGAACACTTTTCCCTGCGTCATAGCCTCATAACAGTACATCAAATACTACGCCTAACTAATACTCATAAGGGAAATCAACGGATCATGTTAACCCGCCTTTGTGAATAACTCTTTGACGTCTTTTTGTAAGGGGGGCTTGATAACTGCGTTAGTGATTGACCACAACAGGTAGTACTCAGTGTATGTATGGGGATGATTACAGGATTTGTCGCTACGTGGGAGAATAAAACCGCCTCTAAGCGATGTGAGGCGGTTTTATTGGATAAGGACGTGTATTTTCTTGATGAGGTGCGGTGTAAGGGCTTCAGTGCGTTCTATAATAAGAATACCCGCGTTTCCCCTCTCTTTGCAGGCTCACTTGACCGTATCAACAGTAATGCCTCTACCGGCCTCTAGGTTACGATAACGCTAAATTGGCGCGTCGCCTGTAATTGGAGAGCTGTTGTTTTAACGCAGTAATCCGTGGCTAACCCGCCAATGATTGCTGTGTTAACCTTTTTTACTGTTAAGCCTCTCTATCAAGCCTGTACTGCGTTTTTTTTTCGAGATCGTGGTAGCACGCACCATAGGGGGTAAAAATCCGGGCCGCTCCCTTTCCATATGACATGATCATATGCTGTGACCGCAGGAATGTCGGGGATCGTCTCAAAACCGATGGTCCCCGGTACTGTATATGATACCCAAGTGAGATCCGCGTTTTAAACGGCAAAGCCTGAAGCATTTCATCATGACGATTGACCACCCATACCGCTCAGCTTGGGTGCGCATCTTTGGTTAAAATGCGATAAGTTGCCAATGCAGTTTGGCGATTTAAGGTTGCCCCCATTTTATCATCGCCTTCGACCGGTAATTCGTTGGGACAAATTGGTGTAAATGCCTATTGAGGATCGACACCAATGGCTGCAATCGTCATGTCTCCTCCCTAGAGAATTTGGTTGAGAATGTGATCGGCTTTAATACGACGGATACGCTTGATCAGTTTTCTCACCGGTGCCGGATATGCATCAATCTTTTCAATAAGCTTGTAACTACCGACTAAATGCGTGTGTTGCAGAATACAATCTAGCTCACGCTGTTTTTGTTCAGCTAGTAACTGGTGTTTGTCATGCACAAGGATGGCATTCTCCAAATCTAATTTCCAAGCACGCGGATTTAAATTATTCCCTGTGATCAGCATGTAACTGCGATCAACCCAAATTCCTTTTAGATGGAAGCTGTTGTCATCATGTTTCCATAGATGAATGGCAAGCTGTCGACGAGCAATGGCTGATTCATTTTGCTTGGCAAAATTGCGCAGATTGACTTCATAGAGATACGGTAGGCCAGCAATCGTTTTAAAGGGCTCACTTGGCGGGATATAAAAGTCATTCGCGGTTTTATCACCCACAACAACCGTGACTTTTACCCCTCGACGCAATGCGCGTTTCACTTCGCGGCTTACGCTGCGAGGGAAATTGAAATACGGCGTACAGATCGTCAACTCGGTTTGCGCGCTCGCAATCAAGGTGCAGATATGTTGGTTGAGAGTGTTTTTACGCTTCCCTAACCCGACCAGTGGCGTTAGGCCGACCTGGTTGTCTGCTACTTGTTCTGGCTGGAAATGGTAACTGGCTTTTTGTAGCTGCTGGCGGAGTGTACGGATGGCACCTTTGAGTGATTTCGTGTCAGGGCGTACTTTTTGGCTCAGGCAGTTAACGGCATCGCTGTTAACGAGCGTCTCAACAATAAAACCTGCCATACTATCGGCAAGATGCGGGTTATGGATCACATGGTAGCGATCGTAACGGTAGCGATTATGCTGAGCAAGATAGACGTCGTTTAAGCTTGCTCCACTGTAGATGACCTTATCATCAATCACGAACCCTTTTAAATGCAGCACCCCGAAGACTTCTCGGTTACGCACAGGAACGCCGAGGATTTGGATTGGGTGTGTGTATTTTTCCGAAAATTCACGGTATAGGGATGCATTACCATCGGATTTTGAATCGCCAATGAGCCCTCGTTGTGCGCGGTGCCAGTCGACGAGAACTTTGATATCAAGATCGGGGTTTGATTGCTTGGCTTCATAAAGCGCGGTCAGAATACCTCTGCCGGCTTCATCATCTTGCAGATAAAGGGCAACCAGGTAGATACGGCGAGTCGCGCTCGTGATTTCTTGATGAAGGCGTTCGCGGAATGAACTCGCATCAAAAAGGGTTTCTAGATCTTCTGGTTTATGTGCAATGCATGGGAGTTGATCGATGCGTTGCTTATTTGCAATAGCTGAATCCATTATCGCCTCGTTTACGCGACCTTATTAAGGATGAATCTGTTAGTGAAGAGGACGATTATACCAGAAAAAGTGCGGTGTCTATCTATTGCAGAGGCGGCATGTATCACGGATGAATCAATTATCTGCCTTGTTATTGTTATAGCGCATAGGGATCAGCGCCTTACCGCTACCTTGATAACGGCTTAGACGGCTACGTAATGGCTCAGGCAGCGCCTCTATCGGCAGCGTTTGAAAGCCTGCTGCTTGATAAAAAGATTCAAGGTAATCAAACGCAAAGCAGTAACAGGGCACCGCTACGATCTGTGAGTTTGCTGCGGATAATAGCTGTTGTCCTTGGCCTTGACCGCGTTGTTCGGGATGTACCAGCATGCCAGTGAGGAGTTGGTAATCCTCAAAATGCTTAAATCGCACACAGCATTGTATGCCACTGTTATCCTCTCCTATCCAGATCGTTTCGTCGCGTTTGGCTTTTCCCGCAGGATAATAGGCTTTATAAAATCGGTTGATTAGCGGGAACCGTAATGGTTCTAGAAGATGAAAACTAAGCTTACGCATGGGAAAACACTGCCAAGTGAGGATGAATCAGTTAAAATGCAGCCCCTAGTATAAAAGGTATGGGTCAAAATAGGCATGAAAGTTTTGCAGGATAGGTCACTAGCGCCTTTTCATACATTTGGGCTTGAAGCCTCGGCTGCGCACATTGTTGTCGTTGAAACGGCTGATGAGCTGCTTTCGGTGTGGCGAGATGCGTGTTATCAGCCTTTGGCTAAGCTGATTGTAGGGCAGGGCAGTAATCTACTTTTCTGCGAAAATTTTGCCGGCGTGGTTGTCGTCAACCGGCTTAAAGGGATTGCCATCACGGAGACCGCAGATGCCTTTGAGTTGCATGTAGGTGCCGGTGAAGATTGGCATGCATTGGTTACCATGACCGTTGAGCAAAATATGCCGGGGCTGGAAAATCTAGCATTAATCCCAGGCTGTGTTGGCTCGGCACCCATCCAGAACATCGGGGCGTACGGCGTAGAACTGAAAGATGTTTGTCAGTATGTGGATGTGGTGGAGCTGGTAACAGGTACAGCCTCTCGTTTGATGGCGGCAGACTGTCAGTTTGGTTACCGTGAATCAATTTTCAAATCAGCCTTGAAAGAGACCCATGCTATCGTCGCGGTCGGATTACGCTTGGTGAAAGCGTGGACGCCACACATTGGCTACGGACCGTTGACGCAGTTTGATCCCACAACCGTTACCGCGGCGGACATCATGCATACGGTATGTGCGGTACGTTGCGAGAAATTGCCGGATCCTGCTGTGATGGGCAATGCGGGCAGTTTTTTTAAAAATCCCCTCGTGGCGCAAGCACAGGCTGAAGCCTTAATGCAGCACTATCCCCATATGCCGATGTACCCACAGCCTGAAGGTCAATGCAAATTGGCGGCGGGCTGGCTGATTGATCAGTGTGCGCTGAAAGGACACCAGATCGGCGGGGCGCGAGTTCATGATCAGCAAGCTTTGGTTCTGGTGAATGCTGACAAGGCTTCTGCGACAGATGTAGTGGCATTGGCTCAGTATGTTGTTGATGCAGTGCAACAAAAATTTGGGATCCAACTCGAACATGAAGTACGCTTCATGGCTGCGACAGGGGAAACCCACTTGGCAGAGGTGCTGGGATGAAAGAGCACAAAACACGCTTAGCACTGATTGCGTTATTGGCGGATGGGCATTTTCATTCTGGCGAAGCGTTAGGGGACGCGTTAGGCATGTCGCGTGCCGCGATCTCGAAGCAAGTGAAGGTATTACAATCCTGGGGATTGGATATCTATCGCGTACAGGGAAAAGGCTACCGTTTAGCCGCGCCATTAGAATTATTGACACATGAACAGATCATGGCACATACCGATTGCGCCGATCTGGCCGTGATCCCGGTGATTGATTCGACCAACCAGTATTTATTGGATCGTGTTGGGCAGTTACCAAAAGGGGCCGTGTGTCTCGCTGAATACCAGCAAGCAGGGCGTGGGCGACGAGGTCGACAGTGGTTGTCACCGTTTGGCAGTAACCTCTACTTGTCCATGTACTGGCGGTTAGATGCCGGTATGGCAGCCGCGATGGGGCTGAGCTTGGTGGTGGGTGTCGCGATTGCAGAAGCATTACAGTCATTAGGGGCTGATGGGATCCGCGTAAAGTGGCCTAACGACCTCTATTATCACGATAAAAAATTAGCCGGTATCTTGGTCGAAATGACGGGCCAAGCCGGTGATGCCGCGCACCTTGTTATCGGTATGGGGCTGAATATCGCTATGCCAGAACAAGAAGGGGTGGCCATTGAGCAGGGGTGGACGAACCTCTCTCAAGCATGTGATCACCTGCCGGGGCGTAATCAGTTGGCGGCGACCTTGATTGCCAAATTGAGCCAAACACTGACAGACTATGAAGAGAAAGGCCTTGATGGTTTTATTGAGCGCTGGAATCTCTTAGATAACTTTTTGGATCGTCCTGTGAAATTATTGATTGGCCAGCGAGTGGTGGAAGGTATCGCTCGAGGGATCAATAGTCAGGGGGCATTATTATTAGAAACCGATGAGGGTGTAACGCCTTATATCGGTGGTGAAATCAGCCTTAGAGGTTGTTAATGCAAATTTTAATTGAAGCGGGTAACACCTATGTCAAGGTGGCCCAGTTGTTTGACAATGGCAATATTGAGTTATTGGGTCGTTACCCCAGCCGTAAATTAGAAATGGTGCTAGAGCCTCTGATTGAGACGGGCATTGATCGTATTGTGTTTGCCAGTGTTGGACCGGTTGAAGTGGATAATTCTATCCAGCGAATTTCTCAATTGGCCAATATCCCTGTTTTGCAGGTGAAAACGCTACGTAAAGACTTTGGGGTCAAAAATGCGTATAGCGAGTACCAATACCTCGGGGTTGACCGTTGGCTTACTTTGGTGGCCGTTCATCAGCAATTTAAACGTCCAACAGTCATTGTCGATATTGGTACTGCCTTGACGTTTGATGTGATGACCGAAGAAGGTAAGCATCTGGGGGGCTGGATTGCACCTGGCTACCAGCTAATGATGAAATCGGTTTTAGAAAATACGTCAAAAGTGTTTTCGGACCGAGATCACGGTGATGCGCTGACGTTTGCCGACAATACCGCCGATGGCCTGAAGAATGGTTGCCGCGCCGCCCTAGTGGGATTGATTGAGTTTGGCCTTTCTCAAGCCACTGACCGCCTGAAGGTTGAGCCGGAAGTGATCCTGTGTGGTGGCGGTGTGCGTCATTTGCCTATCAATTGGGGAAAACACTATCATCATCGCTCAGATCTGGTCTTAGAAGGCCTTGCGTTGTATGCAAAATGTCGATGATGCACAATATTCACTCAAGCGATGCATTTTGCGGAAAAAAATCAAAAAAAGGTGTTGCAAGGGCTGAGATAGTTCAATAGAATGCGCAGCACTTACGCCGACTTAGCTCAGTAGGTAGAGCAACTGACTTGTAATCAGTAGGTCACCAGTTCGATTCCGGTAGTCGGCACCACTTTCTCCTAGATGAGTGAAAGTGAGTAAAAAATTTGGAGGGGTTCCCGAGTGGCCAAAGGGATCAGACTGTAAATCTGACGGCTCTGCCTTCGAAGGTTCGAATCCTTCTCCCTCCACCAATTTCGATTGATTGAATAGCTTATCGAGTTACGAGTTTTGCGGGCATCGTATAATGGCTATTACCTCAGCCTTCCAAGCTGATGATGCGGGTTCGATTCCCGCTGCCCGCTCCACACTTCTTGTGTGCTGATATAGCTCAGTTGGTAGAGCGCACCCTTGGTAAGGGTGAGGTCGGCAGTTCGAATCTGCCTATCAGCACCATCCCCCCTCTTTAAGTTACCTCAATACTTTTGATATATACTCTACTAACCCATGTCAGGTTGTGTGGTCGTCATGCCACCAAATTCCGTGCCTAGAGGGACTATCCATGTCTAAAGAAAAATTCGAACGCGTAAAACCGCACGTTAACGTTGGTACTATCGGCCACGTTGACCACGGTAAAACAACTCTAACTGCTGCTATCTGTACTACGCTTGCAAAAGTGTACGGTGGTGTTGCTAAAGATTTCGCATCTATCGATAACGCTCCAGAAGAGCGCGAGCGCGGTATCACAATCAACACTTCTCACGTAGAGTACGATACTCCATCTCGTCACTACGCACACGTTGACTGCCCAGGACACGCCGATTATGTTAAAAACATGATCACTGGTGCTGCGCAGATGGACGGTGGTATCCTAGTTGTTGCTGCAACTGATGGCCCTATGCCTCAGACGCGTGAGCACATCCTACTAGGC
>NZ_JAKJSN010000102.1:0-6606 GCF_050337005.1 Photobacterium japonica
AGCATAAATAGGATGGTTATATTTATCATCCATACTTTTCACATTATTAACTATATAACCTATTGATAATTTCAAAATATCTTCTATTATTTGATTTTTTTGACTTATGGATTGTGTATGTAAATCACAAGAATAATTAATGCTATGTTCACTCATTGATTTTATAGAAAAACGGGTGTCATTTATTGGATTAAAAACCAATGTCGGATGCGAAATAAAAACAGCGTAATCATTTTTTTCCACCTTGAAATTTGCAAAAAGAAATGACATCAGCGCAAATCCACCTGCACCAACAAAGATCATTGGGCCATAAATAAGTACGGAGAATATACAAAGTGGTATACCAACCCATGAAATAATACGTACAATTTTATATGCAATATCCGGAATCACTTCTCGCTGCTCATATCTAATACCGGTTCTTGTTACATAATAATTAAAACTATAATCAGGAAGCAATAAATACCTACCCACAAATAATGACACTAACAAGTGTATGGCACATATTAACATTCCAACTATTCCAAGGCTAAAATCTGATGCAATCAACAATACCACTGGAAGAAAACATGCCGCTGGTAATATAACAACCCATCTAATTAAAGACCCATACCGCCCACCTTCAAAGCCTATAAACTGCCATTGTAATAATATTTCTTTGTTTTTCAAATCTTCAATTCTTTTATTAATATCTAAAGCCATTATCAACCACCAACTTTGAGCGTCTGAATATCACCATCGATTGTTACCATCGCCATATAAACATAACCCGGAATACTGTTYAACTTCTCTCCCTTATAACAAATTTTATTATTCCCTTTTGTATATAAATTCATTGGCATAATCACACCTACAGATATAGAAAAACTAATAAGACACCCATCTTAAAAACTCAACCATATGGTATATTCATTGCCATAATTCATTGACTATCTACTATTCAAGGTTTTACTTCCAACGCTTCCGTCAGATATCTCGGTCTACATCATGAAATCTCTGATGAATTCAAATTTCAGGCACGATAAAACCTAGTCATCTAGCCAGTAAGAAATGGAAGATAAAAATGCTCAGGCTACATGTAGTAACCTTCGACTGCTGCTAACTCCGCTCGTTCGTTGCTGGCCGATATGATGATAATATTCGCGCAGCAAGCCTTCCTTGCCTATCGCGCCAGTGAAGTTTTTCTCTAATCGATGCGTTAATTCCAACCAATTTTCTTCTGTCAGTCCAAGGCGAGAGACGATGTTTCGTGCCGTTTCCGATATGCTCCCTTTCTTGCCATCACGGATGACACGCCCTGTGCATCCGTCCTCTTTATTGGCCTGGCGAGCTATGGGGTCGTTGAGTAACCGCATGAACCAACTGATGTCATGCAATCGCACACGCCAATCCTCAGCAATACGCTCAACCGCCATTAACTGCGCTTTACCCATGTGGCTTCGCTGTGTATTTCATTCAACCTAGTAGTTGAAAGGTAGTTACCTCTACACACGCAATGCCAACAGATGATCACTTCTTCTTGTGACCAACTCAGTGCTTGGTCTTTATCGACATGCAAAACGAGATGGGTGTGGTTACTCATTACCGGATAAGCACAAACATAAATGGCAAATACCTTGGCCAGAAACAATAATCGCTGCTCAACCCACCCTTTTCGATGTTCATAACACGTACCGGTTAACGGGTCTTTGCCACACAAAAATGAGCGTCGCACACAACGAGAGACACAATGGTAGTACGGTGTGTCTGTTAGGCTGACTTGTGTTTTCCTTGCTTTGGGCATGGTGGTCGAGGTCGTTTATCATCCATGAAAAATGAAGCCTAGAACACTGGGCAAGAAAGTACAAATCATGGGTGTCTCGTTTACATTACGCTCGCGATGCCAACGGTTGATCACTTCTTCTTGTGAACCCTCTCCGATGTTCATAGCACGTGCCGGTTAACGGATCTTTGCCACACAAAAATGAGCGTGTGCACAGCGTAGTTTTCCAATGAAACCAGCTTGCTAAAGCTGCTTTATGCCGGGATTTTAAAGGCTTCAGAAAAGTGGACACATCCGGTACAGAATTGGAACCTGACATTATCTCAGTTAAGCATCCACTTCCCTGGTCGGGTCGATGAGTATGTAGATCGGTGATTACGCTGACACAGAACTATGAACACCCTCAGATAGCCAGTTCCGTGGGGGGGGACTGGCTAATGAGGAAAAGGCGCTAAACAATGAACACCCTCGACCTAACTCATGAGTTCGTTCTCAACCGCTTCACCGTATTTCGTATATTTTGTGCGGATGTCGCCAATAGATAAAATATTATGGCCTTGTGCATACTCATTACGCATCAGCATATCATTATAATAATTCAACGCATCACTTGGTTTAACCCACTCGGATTCAGGGATCGGCTGACTCCAGGCTTCAAATTCGGCATTGTGTTTGTAATGATCCCTGCACACTCGAGATAAATAGTTATTCCACCAAATACCAAAGCGCGTACCGTTAAGCTCCCACCAAATACGAGTTTCAATCGAAAATTCATCTACTGAAATATTTTGTTCCTTACAGTAACCCTCAATCAGTGATTGAAATGTTAACTGCGAGGAATCCACAATGTCACTATCTTCCATCTCATAATCCATGTAACGGCGGATGGTTTCCCACTGTAAAGCGCCATCTAAATTATTGCCGACATTGTAAGTCATTGCAGCCCAAAACAGTCCTTTAATACTTTCATCGTTACCACCAATAAATAAAGTGCCATTCCCTATCATCCCAGTTGGTGTAACGGTTACGCCTTCACCAACCATGGCACACACTTTTTCCCAATGGAAATAGCGAACAACAATGGCTTTACGTTTTTTATTCCATTTAAACATCGCTACCTCACGACGCTGGCGATGGAAACGAAAAGGAACCACTTTTTTCATATCTTTGGCTGTTGAATACATTATTAAAACAATAACAGAACCTATGATAACCCAAGGTAAACAAATAAAAAACGTACCAGTTAAAAAGTTACTTAAATTATAACCAGGAGATGAGAAACCATTGTGGTTAATAAGCTCTACAATATGACCAACATATCCAACCTGACTTGAAAAGTACAAAAGAAACCCAAGTGACATTACAATCATAACTATAAAAAACAAATACAAAATTTGGCCTTGAAATATAGAACCTGCACTTCCACCTAAATCAAGGTACGCTGAATTTCGTTTTAGTAAAACTGTGCAATAGTTAGCTCCAGATATGTTCGTTCTAATTGGCAATGGACTTAGCACTGTTTTACCACTAAGTTTTCCACTTTGCTTTTGCCCAGAAAAAAAAGGGATTGACTGATTCAACTCTCTGTCTCCATTAATTTAATATCAGATATTTCTTTCATGCCTTTAACTATTTCTGTCTTATAAAACAATGAAGAATCCTCTAATTCTAGCAACTCACAATTATAAATAGAGTCATAACCATCTATTTTTTCAAGAGAAGCAATGTTGTATGTATTAAGTGAAAATCTTGCTCCCCCTTGCTCAGAAAAAAGAATATCTCCATGGCTATTTTTAACTTCAACATAAATATCAATATAACGACACTCTTTCCTCCAATCACCTAATTTACTATAATCAATAATTATARTTTTATTCATAGTGTGAGGAATGATTTTAGATGCAAATTTTACTTCCGATGTTTTATCGATAACTACTCCACTTATTAGTTTAATAACAACAGAAAACCTAATATTATACGAATGAGCCATAGGTATAATTAAGTTTATTTTATCAATTATTTCTTTATCTTCTATTTTTTCAATCTTTTGCCTTAAACTAGTATATTGAATGATTTTTTGTTTAACCTTTTTAGACTCAATATGTAAAACTGGTGTTTGCATGACTTCCTGCCATTTTACAACATGCTTATCATAATCCCATCCTCTATCCCCATCAGCGCGTAATGGTATATATTTACCCCAGCAACAATTAGACGACCACAATGCAATAGCTTCTGATTGCATCAAATTATAAATAACTTCACCAATGAAAACTAAAGCACTCCCTAATAATATCCAAGGATTGAATCTTGAACCAAATCGCATCACGGTTTTTGCCGCTCTAGTCCAACTAACACCATGGTTAACAACAGCGTTGATCTGACGTCCTGATGCATACATAATCTGATATGTCGCTTTTGCTTGGATAGCATCTCCAGTAAAAGCCATTGCAGAACCTAATGCTGCAATATTATCACCCTTCCTAATACTCTGATTAAAATTACCAAGTTGTTTGATTCCATCTAATACAGCAGAAACTGTTGCTGTTATAGAGATTAGCACACTACCTACTGCTACAACTTTACCTGATAATTTAATCCAATTAGCATTATCTGTTTCTACATAATTTAGTTGTGAATAAATTTTCGTAACTTCCGTTGCAACTGCAAATGATGCCGATATTGAAGCAAGGAGATCTCCAAAATATTCAGAGTATTGATATATGCTTAATCTGGATTTATTAGAAAGATCTTCAGCAGTTTGGTAAAAATTAATGATATTCAATACAGCAGAAACAAATCCAAACACTCCTGACTTTACAGCATTAATAGAGCCGTCTAATATATCGCCATCAACATTTCCAAATAGCACCTGATTTCTTAATATTTTTCTACGAAAATCTAAATATTGTTCAAACTCTTCAATATCTGCACCATAAAAGTGCATAACAATTTGACGGTTACCAAATGGCAACGCTTCAACTTTCGCACCTAATTCACTATGCAATCTTGCTGCATCAACCTTATATGCATCAAGTTCCATTTGATAAACTGCTCGTTTTAAATCCTTTTGATGAGAACTAAGACCTGACTCCAAATAAACTCTATTTTTTTTTGATTCAACCTCACCAGCTTCTACTTTTATTTTTTCGAGTTCAGATAACTTAGCGTCGACCACTGCTTCATCACCATAATACATATCAAAGGTGACTCTTGAGTTTTTTGATTGTGACATCATTACCGCTTTTAACCCATTACTCACATAATGTAGCAATCTATCAACTCTTTCTTGTCTAAGCTTCATACCTTCATAAACTTGCTTTACTTCAATAATTGCAAAGTTAGCTAATGTATTACCAAATCTTGACAGTTGAAGCCTAGCCTCTGGAGGCATATCTGTAATAGGGATAATATTACGGCCAGCAATAATTAGATTAAATTCATGTAATGGCGTTAATCCACTTAACCAGTCACCATGTTCTTTATGTGCAGCATATGTCCCTTCTGCATTCGTTGCATCTGATAAAAGACTATCATAACCCTGTAGTGTTGCTAACTTAGCATTTATGCTGTCTTCATCATACTGACCTTCATTATCAAATGTGTACCAATGTAAATTTTGTTCTCCTAAGGAACCAAAGTAAAAACGTCTTATTTCTTCATGATTTTCAATCACATCAGATGTTGCATCTAACCAGTAATTTTCTTTTTTTAAACGCTCAACAAATTGTGATTTTTCGTCTTTATCAAAAATAGGTAACATTTCATATGCTTTTGGTCGCATAGCATTCAAATCAGATAGAAGAATATTATTTCCATGATCCCATATTGACATATTTCTATGAGCATCACTTAGCCACTCATCCATCTCACTTTTATTTATCCTTTCTATTATCCCTAAATCACCAAATGATTTACCATATAAAAGATTATCATGCTTTTTTTCAGCATTATAATAATGAGCTCTTAACTGGTCACCAGTTACACCTATTTCCTTAGCTGTCTTTTCTATTTCCTCACAAATTTTGTTATAATTAAAGACATCATCATAACTTATGTCTTTAGGGCCATAATCTTTATCAACCCCACTGTTATATTTCTGATATTGTTTATAATGCTTTAAGAAAGATTCATATTGGTATTTTGCAAAATCAAAGTTATTTTCGATAAATGAATGAATTTTTTCATTACTAGATCCTCTTCTAAAATGTCTTTCATTAAAATGAATAAGTAAGTTTAGTTGTGTTGCTGCAAAAAATTTCGCATCATTATTATCTTGATTAAACCATTCAATCTCTTCATTAACATATGCAATTTTTGCACTGGACAAGTCAGTCATTAACTCGATTGGGTCTTCTAATATAAGAATTGCAGCGTCTTTTTCATAACGTTTTTCGATATTATTTAAAATTGATGAAACATTTTGCTGTTTAGGTTTTTTTTCTTGATTAAGCCAACACCATGCTCTCTTATCTTTATATTTTTCAACATGACAATCAGACAGATTTTCTTCTAAATGATGTGGTGGTAATAAGTGCCTACTTCCACTTTCACAATCAAATGAACCCACATCACATTTCTGCATCACTTGGTCGCGAAATTTAGAAGACAGCAATAAGTGACTTTGCAATTTAGGTGTTATAGATTCTTTTGAATATAAAACTTGAATTGTACCCTGTCTTTTTATTGTTATTGAGGCTTCAGAATCAGTATATATAAACTCTTCAGACTCTGAATTACGCTTAGATTTTTTACCTTGCTGCTCAACTTTCTGTATTTTACCAAACTCAGAAACTTTATAAGCATAAATAATATCCTGCCTTAAGCTATGAATAATATATATA